>JALSTI010000233.1 GCA_026983795.1 Melioribacteraceae bacterium | reverse complement strand
CCGTGTAATAACAGTCTGAGCATTTTTAAAGAAATGAGACTTGCAGCGCTTATTCAAAAGCCGGTATACGGTTCCACCGTGATGAATGCTAAAACGGTTTTTAGACTTGCCACAATAGAAGGAGCAAAAGCATTGCATTTGGAAGACAGAATCGGTAGTATAGAAATAGGGAAAGAAGCTGACTTGGTTTTTCTTGATTTGGAAAGATCAACTCAATCGTTATTGGACAATGACGAGAATCTTTATTCGAATATAGTATATTCGGCAAACAGGCAGAATGTTTTTGCGGTAATGATTGGCGGAGAATGGGTGGTTGAAAAAGGAAAATCAATTATTTATGATGAAAAACAATTGGTTTCGGAAGGAAAAGAAGAGTTGAAAAAATTATTACAAAGGGCAAATATTTAATGAATAAAAAAATAAAACTTGTATTTGCTACGTTAAACATCAATAAATTTAACGAAGTGAAAAAAATATTTGACTCTGCGCTATTTGATATTATACCGTTATCGAATTTTGAGGGAACGCCTGAAATTATTGAAGACGGTTTAACATTTGAAGAGAATGCTAAAATTAAAGCCGGATCGATTTATAACTTTTTAAAAATTCCGGTCATCGCTGATGATTCGGGTCTGATAGTTGAACAAATTAACGGAATGCCGGGAGTATACTCGGCAAGGTATGCCGGTGAAAACGCTACTGATAAAGATAATAATGATTTGTTGTTATTTGAACTAATGGATTTTGAAAAACCGCACAAAGCGAAATTTATTTGTTCCGCAGTATTTTTTGACGGTAAAAATTTTATTACAACCGACGGCGAATTAGCAGGTGAAATAATAGATACCCCAAAAGGGGAAAACGGTTTTGGATATGATCCTGTTTTTATTCCGGAAGGTTATTCAAAAACATTGGCGGAGCTCGGCTCCGGCGAGAAAAACAGAATTAGTCACAGGGCAATAGCATTTCAAAAATTGGAAAAGGAAATATTAAATTATTATAATGTAAGCTAAAAGAAAATTATTTTTTCTGAGCAATTACCACTTGAACAATACCGAACGTTAGCGGTTTTTGTTCTATGTTTATAAATCCGATTTCCCGCAAAATATTAACCAAATTTACTTCTTCGTCAAACCTGCTTACGGATGCCGGAAGATAAGAATATGCTTCTCTGTCTTTTGAAATAATTTTCCCTATAAATGGAAGGATTTTATTGAAATAAAAATCATAAATTAGTTTGAATAAAGTATTGGAAGGCATACGGAATTCTAATATTGTAACTTTTCCCGAGTTATTTAAAATTCTGAAGAATTCACTTAAGCCTTTGTGAATATTATAAAAATTACGAACACCGAAAGCAACTATTATGTTAGTGAAAGTTGATTCTTTAAATGGCATTTTTTCGGCAATAGTTTGAACGGTTTTTCCTTTAATCCATTCTGCCTTTTGATTAAATTGCATCAGCATGTTCATTGAAAGATCGGCGCCGTAAATTTTATTTGCTCCTCTCTTTTTTGCCGCAATGGAAAAATCGCCGGTTCCGCAAGCAACATCTAATAAGATACTACCGGAGTTTATTCCGGTTAGTTTTAATGCGCGGTAGCGCCAATAGAAATCGATGCCAAAACTTAACAAATGATTCAGAAAATCATATTGTTTCGAAATGCTGTCAAAAATTCTCCGGACTTGATTTTTTTTATCGGTCATAAAATAATTTACTCAAACTTAAATTCTTTATTTCCTCTTAGTTTTTCCCACCAATTATAAATTCTTATTCCGCTCCATACTGTAAACAACATGAAAATAACTCCGCCTATTACGTCAATTACATAATGATACCATAAATAAACGGTGGAGAATATTAACAATGTACCGTCTACAAGAAAAAAATATTTTAATTTTGATTTGAACTTTACAGCTAAGTACATAACAAGAAGCGTCATTTGTGTGTGCCCGCTCGGAAATACATCTCTCTGAACATAGAACGCCGGATTTATAATCCCTTTCGGAATTGATTCACCCGCATTTACATAATCCCTTAGGTATTTTGTAAAATATAGTCCCGGTAAATCTTTATTGATAGTGGAAAAATTATGCAAAGTAAATCTTGGTCCTATTGCCGGTACTAAAAGATAACCGATATAAGATAAAAAGAATCCGAGCAATATGAGAAAAGTAGTATAATAAAACTGCTCTTCTTTTTTCCTGATTAATAGTTCAATACCTAATATTACCGGTAAGAAGAAAAATGTGGCGTAAGCAAGTTGTAGAAGTTCGGTTAAGCCGGGCGATGCAATTTGATGTAAAAACTTTGTCGGGTCGCCGCCCAAAAGGAACCTGTCAATACTTATTAAAACATTATCATAATCAATTTGTCTTATCGGTTTAACCATCCAGTATAATTCTTTAAACGATAAAAAGATTAACGGCACAATATACCAGCGGTGTAAGTGCGTCCAAATATTTACCTTTTCAGGATAAGTATCTTTTACCGAAAATAAATAAACCAGAAAAAACAAAAAAAAGTTTGACAAAACAATCCGGGTTGAATGAGGAATCCTTTGGTAATAAATTAAATTTAAAATTGTTAGAATTATATAAAATACAATAACAATCATATCAATAGGATTACACTTAAATAGTAAGGACTTAATTCGGTTCATCAGGAAGCAAAAAATAAAGTTATTAATGAAAAATAAATTAACAATCCAAAAATATCGTTAGTAGTAGTAACAAACGGAGTGGCGGCTACGGCGGGATCAATATTCAACTTTTTAAGCAACAAAGGTATTGATGCGCCGAAAAGAGTGGCATAAGAAATTATAATTAATAAAGAGCCCGATAATAATAAAGAGAAGGAGAATGTAACTTCATCTGCATTGAATAAAAGTTGGGTTGCAATTAAAATTATTACTGCGCAAATAATTCCGTTAAAAATAGCAACTCCAAATTCTTTCAATAATCTTTTTAATATTTTTTCCTGCAAACTGTCTCCTACAGCTAAACCGCGCACCATTACAACCGCGGCTTGGTTACCGGAACTTCCTCCTATGGCCATAATTACCGGAATAAAAAATGTAGCGACTACTTGCTGTTGAATGGTAGCCTGAAATGTTGAAAGAAGCAATCCGTTAATAATTTCCAATATTAAAACCATCAATAACCATGGCAATCTTATCCTGGATATTTGAAAGATTGAATCGCTGGATTCTTGTTCTTCGGATAAACCGGCAAATTTTTGTATATCTTCAGATGCTTCTTCTTGTATTACATCCACAATATCGTCGAAAGTTATTCTACCTAACATTTTCCTGTTTTCATCTACAACCGGAATTGCCACTAAATCGTATTTGTCCATAATATTAGCCACTTCTTCCTGGTCAACATTGGCGGTAACATAAATCAAATCCTTTTCCATTATGGATTTGACCCGTTTATGAAGCGGATTTGTCAACAATGATTTTAATTGAATATATCCGACTAATTGTTCATTATCGTTCAGAACATAAATGTGGTAGATTTGCTCAAATTCGTCGGCGTGTTTTCTTACTTCTTTAATTGCGTCTTTTACGGTTGCGGTTTCGTGAACGTAGACGAAATCGCTCGTCATCAATCCGCCGGCGGAATCTTCAGGATATTTTAACAGCTCTTTTACATCTTCCGAATCTTCTTTATCAATATTATCCAGTACATGCTCTGCAATTTGTTCGGGAAGTTCGCTTACAATATCCGTTGCGTCATCGGTTTCAAGTTCGTCAACTATATCGGTTATTTTATCTTTATCAATTTTAGTTAGAATTCGTTCGCGGACATTTTCATCCAATTCCGTTAAAACTTCTCCGGCAGTTTCCGTATCTAAAATTTCAAATGCTTTTTGTGCTTCTTCAAGGGATAAGTGATTGAGAATTTGAGCAATATCCGCGGGATGTAAATCTGTAAAAATATTCAACAAACTCTTATCCGCTCCCGCCTTCAATAGATAAGAAATATTTCCAAGAAGCTCGTTATCAATTTTGATAACCGATTTTACCCCTATGTTTTCTTTATTGCTTTGCATTGATTTGCTCTTGAAAATATTTTGTTAAATAAATGAAATCTTTAAGTTCAAATTCTTCCGCTCGCTTTGTTATATCCAATTTAATACCGGAATAATTATAAACCTCAAATATACTATTACTTAAGGAATTTTTTAAGGTTTTTCTTCTGTTTCCGAATGCCGATTTTACAACGGTAATAAATAGTTTTTCATCTAATAATTTATCTGCACGGCTTTTGGATTTCAAATGAACAGCCGCAGATAGTATTTTAGGCTGCGGTCTGAATACGTTAGGAGAAATTTTAAATAAAATTTTAGGCTCCAAAAAATAATTTGTTAAAACTGTTAAAATACCATACTCTTTTGTTTTGGGTTTTGCGTTTAACTTTTTTGCAATATCGAACGGCATAATAAATACAGCGTCTTTTATAATTGTTTTGTACTCAAATAACTTGAAAAGAATAGGCGATGTAATATTGAAAGGAATATTACCCGTGAATCTTAATTTTTTCTTATTACAAAATTCGGAGGATACTTTTGATAAGTCGACTTTTAAAAAATCATCATTTATAATTTTAATTTGCTGAAATTGTGAGGTTAAATGTTCTATTACTCTTGTATCAATTTCTATCAATATTAAATTATCGCATTTATCAACTAAAATTTCCGTAATCGAACCTATACCAGGACCAATTTCAACCAAGCAATCCTCTTTTTTCAATTCAAGTTGGTCTACAATCTTTTTAATAATGTTCTTGTCTATTAAATAATTTTGACTAAATTTCTTTAAAGGTTTTACTTTCTTCATTTTCTTTACTGAAAAATATTTTGCTTATTAAAAAGATGTTGAATATTTTAGCAATCACACAATTAAAAGGGATACGGAAATTATTTATCTCATATTAATTCTTTAAGATAATATTTTAAACGGAGTTTAGCTTGAAAAAAGAATATTTGATAACAGTAGATTTAGGCGGAACAAAAATCTTAAGCGCTCTATTCGACAAAGAAAATAAAATTATCGAAAGAGTAAAAATACCTACCGACGCAAAAAAAGGAGCAAAACATTTAGTAAAAGATATTGCAAGTTCGGTTAAGCAATTAATTAAACAAGCCGGCGTTAAATCCGGTAATGTAATTGCGGTTAGTATGGGTGTGCCCGGAACCGTCAATCCCGAAAGCGGAATGATTGAAACCGCTCCTAATCTCGATATCAAAAAATTTAATATTAAACAGTCTTTGGAAGATTTAATCGAAATTCCGGTCTTAATTGAAAATGATGTAAATCTTGCCGGACTCGGTATTAAAAAGTACGAGTACAAAAATAATGTAAAAAATATGTTGGTTGTATTTGTAGGTACAGGTATTGGCGGCGCTTTGTTCTTTAACGGTAAACTTTATCGCGGTTCTTCATTTTATGCAGGCGAAATCGGTCATATTAAAGTAGATAAAAATGGAGCTTTTTCTTCCGAGCCGGATTCTTCATTCGAAGAATTGGCAAGCCGTACTGCAATTGTGAATTCGATTGTTCAGCATATTAAGAAAGGAAAGAAAAGCGTTTTGGAGAATTTTGTAAAAGAAGATAAAAAAATTAAGAGCAAAAGTATAGCCAAAGCAATTAGTAAAGATGACGACTTAGTCAAAAAAGAAATATCGAAAGGATGTAAAATAATAGGAACGGTCTTGGGTAGTTTAACAACCTTGCTTAATTTCGATTCTATTGTTTTGGGCGGAGGTTTATTGGAAGCCAATCATGAATTTATGTTGCCTAAAATTCAAGATGCATTTAACAAAAGCGTTGTAAAAGAAATAGGAAGGGTAGTAAAGTTAAACGTTACAAAATTAGGCGATGACGCTCCGTTGTACGGGGGAATAGCTCTATCGGAAGAATTTTCAGGAAACGGTTAATTAAATTCGTCTTCAATACTTTCCAACTCTTCATTTGCTTCAACCCAGCGGTCGATTAACAGATTCAGTCTGTTTTTTGCTTCGTTATATTCGTTGGTTTTTGTTTTTGCCTGTCCCGCGTTTTTATACAACGACAAATCGGAAAGCTCCTTTTCCAAAGTTTCGATTTTTAACTCCAATTCCTTTATGTCCTTTTCAATAATCTTAATTCTATCTTTAATTTCCTTAGTTGCTTCGTACCGTTTCTGTCTTTTTTCTGCAGCCAACCTCTTTTGATTTTTTCTGGGATTTGTATTTTCCTTTTTATCTTTACCGGCTCCGTTAATTTTTACTTCGGCTTCGGATTCTTTCTTTGTTAAATAATAATCAATACCGCCGGAATAGTTGATTAATCTGCCGTTTTGGAATTCTATTACTTTATTAACAATTGGTTTTAAAAAATCAATATCGTGGGAAATTATTAACAGGGAGCCGTTGAAATTTACCAATGCGGATTGTAGAATTTCTTTTGAAATCAAATCCAGATGGTTTGTGGGCTCATCTAAAATAATAAAATTTGATTTTCTTACAAGCACGGAAGCGAGGGCTAATCTGCTTTTTTCGCCGCCGGACAATACTCTGACTTTTTTGAAGATATCGTCTCCGCTAAAAAGAAAAGCTCCTAAAATATTACGGAGTTCATTTTGAGTTAATTCGCTCGAATTTTTAGACAATGCCGTAATTAAATCATCGTCCAGATTTAATGTTTCGGTAATTTCCTGTGCGAAATGAGAGATAAAAATATTTTGCCCGAAAACCAAATTACCGCCAAAAGGTTTAATTTTACCTGCCGCAATTTTAGCAAGCGTACTTTTGCCTTCACCGTTTTTTCCAACCAGAGCAAGTTTATCTCCTCTGTTAATAGTTAAGTTTAGATTTTTAATAACAACATTGTTTCCGTAGCCGGCGGAAATATTTTCTAATTTTACTGTTGTTGAAGCGCCGCGAGGCGTATCCGGAAATTTGATTTTAATAACCGGCTTGTCAACAGGAATTTCTTCCAATTTAATTTTTTCTAACTGTTTAATTCTGCTTTGCACTTGACTTGCTTTAGAAGCTTTATACCGGAACCGTTCTATAAATTTTTCCGTTTCTTTTATTTTTTTCCGTTGAGTTTTTAATTCGGCTTCCTTTTGTGCCAACAATTGTTTTTTATAATTTATATAATTTGAATATTTACCGTTATAACTTATAATATTACGATTCCATACTTCGAAAGTTTTTTCCGTAACTTCGTTGAGGAAATATTTATCGTGGGAAATAATTACCAAAGCGCCGTTATAATTTTTTAAAAACTTTATAACCCATCTTAAGCTGTCCATATCCAAATGATTGGTCGGTTCATCCAGAAGAATTATGTTGTTATCATTAAGAAGAATTTTAGCTAATTCTGCCCGCATTTGCCAGCCGCCGGAAAATTCGTTTATATTTTTTTCGAACTCGTCTTTTGTAAAACCGAGTCCGGTTAAAATTTTTTCGGTCATTGCTTTTTTCCCGAAAAAGCCGGTTTCTTCTTGTCGGTGATGAATTTTCCCCAATTCCTTTATTAGATAATTCCTTTCCGTTTCGTTCAAGGAATTATTTTGCAATTTGGAAGTAATCAGTTTTTCTTTATCTATAAGCGATTGAAAATTTTCCAAAGCGGAGCTTACTTCTTCGAATAACGGTTTGTCTTTCAGCTCAAGAAATTCTTGCGGTAAATATCCGATTTTCAATTTATTTGATTTATTAATTTTACCCGATGCGGGAGTTAATAGTCCGGTAATTAATTTTAAAAAAGTAGATTTTCCTGCACCGTTCAAACCAACAAGCGCAATTTTATCGTTGGGATTGATTTTAAGGGTTACGTTTTCAAACAGAACTTTCGAACCGACATCGTAGGAGAGGTTTTGAATATCAATCATTTATTAGTTTTTCATAATGCGACAAATATTTAACATAAAAATAGCCAAAGTGGGAATAATTATTTATGAATTACAGCAATTTTTGTTTTGCCTACATTTTGGGCTTCTTCGTCATAAGCAATTATAATATAAACGCCGGTAGGAACCAACCGTCCATTTTCGTCCCGCCCGTTCCACGTAGCAACCCTGCCGCCTAAAGTAGCAAATTCGTTTATTAATTTACCGTTAATATTTAATATTTTAATTTGAGAATTTCGCATCAAGCCGTCGATTGTAACAGTCGTATTTCCGCTACCGTTCAGAATTAACGGATTGGGATAAACGAAAACATCGGAATAATTTTCCGCTGGCTGCACTGCAAAAGTGCTTAAGGAACTTAGCCCGAAATCGGTTCCGAAGTATGCGGTTCCGGTTTTACTATCTACGGCAACACTTAAAATATTATTATCGGGAAGGGGAGAATTATCAATGTTGAAAGTCTCAATCAGGTTGCTCCCGTCGGACGACATTAAGAAAATTCCTTGCGTGGTTCCCACCCATTTTCTGTTTAATGCATCTGTGGCAATAGCTGTAATAACTTGTTCGCGTATTGCAAAGTATAAATCGCCGCGAATATTGCTGGGGTTTTGCGGATCCGGTATAATATTTATTCCTAATTTTGTTCCTATAACAATTTCTCCGCGTTTATCAACAATTAAATCGTTAACTATATCGCTTTTAAGCCCGTCTCTAACAGTAACTTTTCCCCAAACGTCATCCGATAAATCTTCCGGAGTTTTATTTTCGTTAAAGTAATAAACGCCTCTCTCGCCGCCATCGGTAACTACAAACCATTTAGTATCGAATTGGTCAATTACTAAATTTCTTGCTACAACAACTTGCGGAAACAACGGAGGTCCTAATTCGTAATGGAACCATTTACCTTGGGGAGTTAGTTCGCTTAGTACTTTTTTATTGCCGGCCCAAAAATTGAGGACCCATATATTTCCTTTGGAATCTTTTTGGACATCATAAACCACAAGAAAATTAGGATGTCCGGGTATTCCTACCATTCCGGTTGAATCTGTAGTATAAGTTTTAAATTTTCCATCTTTAAACATTGTAAAACCCA
>JALSTI010000232.1 GCA_026983795.1 Melioribacteraceae bacterium | reverse complement strand
TGCTCAGTTACTTAACAAATTTGATTTCCCGTTTCAGATTGCCGAGGTTTCCGGCGGATCATTACGTAATGCAATTCCTCGCGAAGCCGAAGCAATTTTGATGATTGATTCGAAAAATGTTAACAAAGCTAAAAGAATAATCAAAAAATTTATTGCCGATTCTTTACTTGAATTCAAAACTACCGACGGAGGATTAAACGTTAAATTCAAGAAAGTCGCAAAAAAGAATTCTAAAGTATTCAAAAAAGAACTGCAAGAAAATCTTATTAATGCACTTCTCGCGCTACCGCACGGAGTTATGGCAATGAGCGCCGATATTCCGGGATTGGTAGAAACTTCAACAAATTTAGCTACGGTAACAATGGATGAGAAAAAAATAACCGTCGGTACAAGCCAAAGAAGTTCCATCGAAAGCGCAAAGGATAATGTAACCGGAAGTGTTTTGGCGGTGTTCAAACTTGCGGGAGCAAATGCACAAATTGGAGACGGTTACCCCGGTTGGAAACCTAATATGGATTCCAAACTTCTTAAATTAGCGAAAGATGTATATAAAAGATTATTTAAGAAAGATGCTGAAATTAAGGCTATCCATGCGGGATTGGAAACCGGTTTGTTAGGCTCTAAATATCCTGGATTGGATATGATTTCATTCGGTCCTACTATTTTAGGCGCACACAGCCCCGATGAAAAAGTTAATATTAAAGACGTAGAAAAATTCTATAAATTGTTGAAAGGTATTTTAAAGAAATTGGCTTAGTTTTATTTTAATGTCCGGGTTTCATTTTGAGACCCGGTATTCTTAAACAATTTGAGGTGAACAATGAAAAGGAAAATTACTCTTTACCAAGTTCCTCAAATTAGTAGCATTCAAGACATGATTTTCAAATCATGTGAAAAATATAACCAAAAACTTGCTTTAGAAGATTTAACGCAGTATCCTATTTCAAAAGTTAATTACTCCCAGCTGAAAGAAAACATTCTTAAATTCGGTCAAGCGCTTATTAAACTTGGAATTCCGCAAAGGACTCATATCGCATTAATCGGAGACAATAGGGTTCAATGGGCGATTGCTTATTTAACAATTATGAGCTTCAATTATGTGGTTGTACCGATTGATAAAAATTTAACATCTAATGAAATATTAAATATTCTATATGAATCCGATTCCGGAGCCGTAATTTTTTCGGATACTTTTTCGGCTTTAATGAGGGAAGAAGGCAAGATGTTAAAAGGATTAAAGACTTTTATAAATATGGACCGGCGATCGGATGCGGATGGATTTTTATTTATGAAAGATTTAATTGATGAACAGACCCAAACCGGAGAATCGGTTCTGCCGCAAATTAATGCTGGCGACTTAGCGGAAATTATTTTTACTTCGGGATCTTTAGGAAGAGCTAAAGGTGTAATGCTTTCCCAGAAAAATTTAATTACAAATTTACAAGATATGCTTAGTATGTTGATGATGTATCCGGAAGACAGATTTCTTTCGGTACTTCCGATTCACCATACGTATGAATGCACCTGCGGTATGTTATGCCCGCTTTACGCAGGTTCTTCGGTTCATTATTCCAGATCGCTTAAAACAATTCCGGAAGATATGCTGAAAGTTAAACCGACTATCGTTCTAGGCGTTCCGCTTTTGTTTGATAAGATGTATAAAAAAATTCAAAAGGCAATTGAAAGCGATCCTAAAAAGTCTAAATTAGTTCCTAAAATCGTTTCGTTTACAAATTTAACCGAAAAATTGGGACTGAAAAATTTAAAGAAAAAAATATTTAAAGAAATTCATGATAAATTCGGCGGAAAAATAAGACTGTTTATAGTTGGCGGTGCTCCGCCCGATGCCGAAGTAGCGAAAGGTTTACAAGGTTTTGGTTTCGGCTTTTTACAAGGATACGGGTTAACGGAAACTT
>JALSTI010000231.1 GCA_026983795.1 Melioribacteraceae bacterium | reverse complement strand
CGCCAACTTCCAATTCTTCTTCATTTCCTCTTTTATTTACTTCATCAATGCTTATTTCGGTATTAGGGTCTTCAACTTCATCTACAATGGTTTTAACCAAAAAGACTTCTATATCGCCGCGGTCCATATTAACAACCACATCATATTCGGCATCGGGTCCGAATTTCTTTTTTACCAAAACGCCAAAAACCTCTTCAATAATACCTGCAAGAACGTCTTTGTCGAGTCCTTTTTCACGTACCATTTGCGAAAATGATTCAACAATAGCTGAATTCATAATTTTGCCTCCAAATCAAAAACTAATTAATACTTTTGCTTTTATTATTTGATCGAAATTCAAACGAATTTCATCATTTTTTGAAAGAAAGATCAAAGTTTCATTTTCGATATTTATTAATTTTCCTTCCAATTTTTTCTTTTCCGAGTTGAGCTCGTATTTTACTTCAAAATTTCTATTAAGATGTTTTTTATATTGCCTTAAAAACTTTAACGGTTTATCAATTCCGGGCGAAGAAACATCGAGGCGATACTTACCGTTGAACAAATTTTGATTTTCTATAACGGAGTTTAATTTTTTGCTAACAACCGCGCAATCGTCTGTAGTAATAGGATTATCGCCGTCAATAAAAACTTCTATAATTCTATTTTGAGTGTTCCCCCGGATTATTAAATCGATCAACATAAAATGTTGATTTTCTATAACCGGCCGAAATATTTCTTTAATATGTTTGTTCTTCAATTCCATAAAACAAAAATCGCCCTCAAGGGGCGAAATTAGGATTCATAAATTTACGAACTTATTATTGATTTAGCAAGATTCTGACATGTTTATATTTGGTTTTATCCCATTTCCCAAAACGGGCTTTTTGGGAGTGGTCATATTTCTCTTGTGCAATTTTTTATTTATTGTATTCGTTCATAACCTGCGGTATGGAAATAAGAACCAAGAATTCAATTCCATTATTACACAAGTTTTATATATTCAATTTTCTTATTATTTCTATTTCGAGCACTATTTTATAAACTACTTTCCAAAAACCTTATTTAATATCTTTTCCAAATTTGAACCTCTCACATCCATTTCGCTCGCAATAATTTTTCCGTCTTTATCAACTAAAATAGGTTTGGGAATTCCAAGCACTTCAAATTTTTTAGCAAGTTTACTTGAAAAACCACCTTTTACAAATGAATGCATCCAAGGCATTTTCCATTTTTTGTTTCTGAAGTTTTTAACTTTTTCCGGTGCTGTATCGAACGAGAGACTAAGTATTTTTAATCCCTTATCTTTAAATTTTGCGTACGCATTGTGTAAAAATTTCATCTCACCCAAACAAGGTCCGCACCACGTAGCCCAAAAATCAATTAAATATACATTCCCCAACAAGCTTTTATTTGAGTAAACAACATTAGAATCGTCGATGGATTTGACGCTAAACTCGGGAACTTTTTTGCCCGGAGCGACTTTCTTTTTGGTAAAAAATCTTGATTTTAAATATTTTGCAATATTCGTATTTCCGTACTCTTTTTGAATTCTATTATAAATAGTTTTGGTTTTGTCTTCATCTTTCTTAACAAACTTAGCCTCAAAAAGTTCTTGGCTTAACAAATTCGCTTTTACTTCATTATTTAAATATTTATTACTTAATAATTTTTGTGTAAAATCATTTCTGTTAGGATAAAGGGACAGAGGCTTAAACAATGCCATGGTATTTAACGACCATAAATTAGAAGCCGGAGAAACTTCGTCGAATACTTTTAAGGCTAAGCTCGTATCAATGTCCTTTGCGCGATAATTCAACAAAGAAGCATAATAAATAAGCGAAACTTTTTTAATTAATTTGTCGGGATTATCTTTTATATTTTTTTCGAGCCGGGTTTTAAAATCACCAAAATCGAAACTAAAACCTTTCAAATCACCAACTCTGTTGCGATATTCCGTTATTTTTTTTCTGAAATCTTCGTTTTTTAGATTAAAAGTTTTGTTCAATAAAAATACTTGATTATTGACACTATTTTTATTTACAAATTCTATTGAACCTTCCTGGTCGCTTCTTACCAATTTTCCCGGATCGAAGGTTATGTGTACCTTTCCGCCTTTTACTTTTACAACGGATATGTAGTCGCCGCCGCCGTCATATTTATAACTATCGGATTGCGTACCGTTTATACTTCTACTAACATCAACGCCTAACAGTTGATATTCAAAAAAGGGTTCATCCGTTTTCATTGTGAAGGAAAACGTACCGTCTTTTTCCTTTTTCATTAATTTTCCGCTGCTAAAGTTATAATTATTAAATTTGCCAATAATTTTAACTTTATCAATTACATTATTTATTTTATAAGTTGAAAGTTTAACTTTTAGTTTGATTTCTTTCCCGCCGTTTAGAAAAATTGGTGTTTTCAAAGGGGAATGGTTTACTCCGGTAAATTGCAAATAATAAACGCCTTTTTTATTTATATTGAAACTAAAATTACCGTTTTTATCAACTTTATAAGAATTAACCGGACTACTTGATTCATCTTTTTGAACATGAACATGAGCTAAAGATAATTTACCGTCAACACCTTCCAAAGTTCCGGTTATTTTTGTTGTTTGAGCTTTAGAAGAATAGAAAAAGGAAATTATTAACAATAAAATTAAACTCTTCATTATTTTTCTCCTTTCTTTAACTAATGGATATAATCCTTAAAATATTAATGTTTTTAATCAAAATCAAATTATTAAATAAGTTATTTTTTCATTAGTATAGAATGTAAAAATGACTTTATTATTAACCGGTATTGAATACCTTAAAGATATACCGCTTTGAATACCAAGTAAGAGTAATGCCCCGCGCAAACATGAACATTATCATAGCCAGCCAGAGAGCGTTATTATTGAGAAAATTTTGGGTTAAATAAAAGACCGGCAGAAAAATAATTAACGTTGCAAATAACATTGAATTACGCATTGCTTTGGTAGCCGTTGCACCGATAAAAATTCCATCCCAGATAAAACAGACGGAATTAATAACCGGAGCCAAGATTGTCCAAAAAGCATATTCCATTGCCGTGTTTATAATATTAATTTGGTTTGTGTAAAGTTTAATAATCCCTTTGATGTCAAATAGAAAAATTATCGACAGCAAAACCCCTTGTCCCATTCCCCAATAAAAAATATACTTAATTAATTTCGATAGTTTTTCTTTGTTTCTTTCACCAATAAATTTTCCTGTTAAACTTTCGGCTGCAAATGCAAATCCATCTACACCGTAAGATAAAATCATCCAAAGTTGAATTAAGATTGAATTGGCGGCTAAAATTTTATCGCCAAAATCGGCAGAAAGAATTGTAAAATAGCTAAAAGTAAAAATCAAAAAGAGGGTGCGGATAAAAATATCAAAATTAACGGTAAAGAATTTTTTTATTCTGCTAAAAACCAATACCGATTGAAATTTAATTTTTCTTAAATATTTACGGTAAGAAGTTAATATAAAAACGAATGCAATCAATAATCCGGCATATTGCGAAATAACAGTAGCATAAGCAATTCCATCAACCGTCATATTGAATTTATAGACAAATATATAGTTTAAGGAAATATTTAACAAATTAATAATTATACTTAAATACAACGGGAATTTTGCATTTTGAACTCCTAAAAACCAACCATAAAATGCGTAGAGCGAAAGTGTTGCCGGAGCGGCAAAAATTCTTATATTAAAGTAAATCATTGCGTAGTTTTCCACTTCACGGGAACCGTTAACAAGTGAAAAAGCAACTTCTCCTATCCACTTTTTAGCTATGATAAAAGCTAATGCAAAAAACAATCCTACTAAAATTGCCCTTACTAATATCGATATTGTTTCGCTCCGGTTATTTTCGCCGTAGGATTGAGCAGCTAAACCTGTGGTTCCCATTCTTAAAAATCCGAATCCCCAATAAAGAAAATTAAATATCATTGAGCCGATTGCAATTGCTCCTATATAAGCCGGATTGGGCAAGTGCCCCATTATTGCCGTATCTACCGAACTTAGAAGAGGCACTGTTAAATTGCTTAAAATATTTGGGATTGCAAGGCGAAGGATTTTTTTATTCAAACTTTAATCATCCTTTACGGTCAAAATAAATTATGATAACTTCGAACATTTTTCCGAAGATGTAACTATACCTTTTATCAAGGACGAACTGAATCCGTTATGTTCCATCTCGTTTAATCCTGCAATGGTACAGCCTTGCGGCGTAGTAACTTTATCTACTTCTTCTTCCGGATGTGTTTTATTCATAAGTAAAATGGAAGCGGCGCCTTTGGCGGTTTGTGCGGCTATAAAAAGAGCTTCTTCGGCATGAAACCCTATTTCTATACCGCCTTGGGAAGCGGCGCGAATAGCCCGCATAAAAAAAGCTATTCCGCAAGCGCCCAAAACCGTAGCCGGAACCATAAGTTCTTCTTTTATAATTAGCGTGCTTCCAAGTAAATCGAAAAGTTGCTTTGCCAAATCCAGCGCTTTTTTATTCTCATTTAGAACGCTTAAGCATGTCATCGATTCACTGATTTTTATTGCAGTATTCGGCATAACCCTAACGACGGGAATATTTTTCCCGATTTTATCTTTAATAGATTTGATGTTCACACCGGAAACCACGGAAAATATTATGTGCTTTTTTTCGTCTAAACTATATTTGATATCTTCTAAAACAGCATCTAATTGATGTGGCG
Organism: Melioribacteraceae bacterium; assembly: GCA_026983795.1. Taxonomy (GTDB): domain Bacteria; phylum Bacteroidota; class Ignavibacteria; order Ignavibacteriales; family Melioribacteraceae; genus BMS3ABIN04. Next base: position 35,110 of record JALSTI010000231.1, on the reverse strand, counting down.
TAACCGCAATAATAACAATTTCCGAACTATGGACAGCTTTTTTATTATCCGTGGTTGTGTTAAGCCCTAACTTTTTATATTTCGCCAAAGCTTCTTTTTTACGTCTGGTTATAAAAATATTTTTTCTAATAACAGACTTGGTTTTTATAATTCCGTCCGCAATTGCCGATCCAATATTTCCGCAACCGATAATTGCAATTTTTTTTGATTCCAATTTCATATAAAACTTTCCTTTTGAATTTAAACTTTCAGTTTTTCACCTTCGGATTTTGCAATGATTACGGCACAAGACGAATCGCTCCAAACATTTACCGTTGTACGCATCATATCTAAAATTTGATCAACGGCTAAAATTAGTCCTACGCCTTCAAGCGGCAGGCCCACGACGGAGAGAACGACAGTAATCATTACCAATCCGGCCATTGGAATTCCCGCCGCACCAATTGAAGCAAGCAATGCGGCAAAAACCATTACAAACTGCTGAACCAAAGGAATATCAAGTCCGTAAGCCTGGGCAATAAATATTGCCGCAACAAGTTCGTATAGTGCGGTACCGTCCATATTAACCGTAGCACCTAAGGGAAGTACAAAACTAGTAATTTTATTCGATACACCGTCTTCAAATTCAACTGCTTCCATTGTAAGCGGAAGCGTAGCGCTGGATGATGCGGTAGAAAAAGCAGTAAGTAATGCCGTAACCATATTTTTCGCATGTTTAACAGGATTTGCTTTACCAATAAATTTAACTAGTAACGGTAAAGTAATAAACGCATGCGTAAATAAAGCCAGAATTACCGTTAGCATATATAAACCCAAGCTTGAGCCGACTTGCGCCAAATTTCCTTGAGTAGCTTGCTTGGCAACAATTTTAGAAACTATTCCGAAAATTCCGAGAGGAGCAAATTTTATGATGAACATCGTAATTTTCATCATCACTTCAAAAAAAGCGTTAAAAAAATCGGTAAGTAACGTTTGGTATTTGTTATCAACCTTTGTTATAAAAAAACCGAGAATCATTGCAAAGAAAATAATTCCAAGCATTTCGTTATTGGCAAACGCTCTAAAAATATTACTCGGAACAATATTTTGAATAGTGCTGCCGAATGAATTTTTTGCGGAAGCCAAACCCTGAACGGATTGAGTAAAGCCCAAATCTATTCCATAACCGGGACGTATTACATTAACAAAAACAAGACCCGTAATTATTGCTAACAAGCTAGTTAATATGTAATAGCCGAGTGTTTTAAGTCCCAGTCTGCCAAAATCACTTGCACCTCCTATGTTGGCAACGCCGGAAACTATTGAGCTTAAAATTAAGGGAACAATCACCATTTTTAATCCGTTCAAGAACAGAGTTCCCATCCAGGAAGTGTATTTAACTGATTCAGGTAAAAATATTCCTACTATTATACTTAATGCTAATGCAATTAATATTTGCCAGTGTAATTTAAGTTTTAACATTCGTTAACTCCTTGTTAATTCAAGTTTAGCAAAATTTCATCACAAACCAAATATCCTTTGGGAGTTAATTTAATTCGATTATCGTCAAAAATAATCAACCCCTTTTGTTCTAAACCGTTAAGTTTATTTTTATTATTTATTAACCAACTTTTCTTAAATTTTTTCTTGATTTCATTTATATTAATTCCGGTACTTCTTAAAGTCAACATTACAAACTCATTCAGCATTTGCTCCGGAGTCAATAACTCGCTTCCTCTAACTGCCCGGTTGCTTTTATTAATTTCGTCAATATATTTTTTTAGACTGGAAAAATTCCACCAACGTTTATTTTTAATAAATGAGTGTGCAGAAGGACCAAAACCAATATACTCGCCGTAGTTCCAATAGTTTAAATTGTGTTTGGATTCAAATCCGCTTTTACAAAAATTTGATACCTCATATTGTTCAAAGCCGTTTTCATTCAGAAACCGTATTGTTGTTTCGTACAAATCCGCATCAAAATCTTCATCTCCAATATTCACTTTTCCGTCAAGAATCATTTTATTCAGAATCGTACCCCGTTCAATAATCAAACTGTAGGCGGAAATATGGACTACGGGTAATTCAACAGCAATACTTAAATTATTTAACCAGTTGCTTTTTGTTTGACCGGGTAAATTAAAAATCAGATCTATGCTAATATTCTTAAACCCAACATCGGCGGCATTTTCCACGGTTGCAATAGCCGTTTTTTTATCGTGAATTCTTGTAAGGAAATCCAAATCACTTTCTAAAAAAGATTGAATGCCTATACTTATTCTGTTTATACCGGTATTTTTCAGTTCTTTCAGTTTGGATTTGTTAACCGTTCCGGGATTTGTTTCCAACGTAATTTCGCAATCGTCGTATACTTTGAAATTATTCTTAATATTTTCGATTACTTCTTTTATAGCTTGAACCGGTAAATACGAAGGTGTGCCGCCTCCAAAATAGATAGTTTTTACAATTCTGTTTTTTCCATATAATTCAGCGTAATAACCAATTTCTTTTGTAACTGCATTAATAAAGTTTGATTGATTTTCCGTTGTTATTATTGAATAAAAATCACAATAAATACATTTATGATCACAAAACGGTATATGAATATAAATTGATAAATTTTTCACTAACAAATACTTTGGTTTTTGTTCTAAAATTAAACATACGAATTTTTTAGAAAAAATTTTGGCTGTAAATCTGTAACTGAATTTTATTTAATTGCTGGAAGTCTTGTATGCGAAGTGTATTATGTGAATAAAAAAATGGAATCCGCATAACAAATCAAACGGATTCCACCAAAAAAAGGATAGATAATAATTGTTTTACAATTCGGTTTCGGCTTCAAAAACAACATCCAAGGCACCGTTAAAAACATACGGCGCGTTTCCGTTTGTAATTTGCAAATTTAACGATCCAGTGAAGCAAATACTTCGGTTTGCGTCTAATACGCTCTGTAAATAGTTGTCAAACGCTTCAATTTCACTAGCCGAAAGCGTGAACTCGAAAGGTGTGTTAATATAATCGCCGGGATTAATATCCGTTAAAGATTCGGAAAACAGAACATTTCCCTGATCATCTTTAACCGATACGTTAAGGTCCCCTTTCATATCCTGCGGAGAATAACTTACAGTTCGAATTGCAATTTTCACAATTTTGATTTTTTTAATTTTATCTTGATATTTCTGGAATGTTTCATTGTTTTCCAAACAAAATTCGCTCGAACCCGCAACCGTACTGTTATTTCCGCCTGTTGAAAAATTAACGGAAATAGGAATATTAACGGGAAGAGTAGTTAGAGAATCCGCTAAATTACAACTACTCAGTAAAATAACTGAAGCGGTAAGAGCAACGAACAATAAAAGTTTATTGATTATTTTCATATTATACTCCTTTAAAATTCGAAAGAAAAACCAGTTGTAAATACACCTTGCGAACCAACGCTATAATCGGCGTTTAATACAAAAAACGCCAATTTAAGAGCTGCGCCTACGGTAACTCTAAATGAATTTTCACCGTTAAGACTTAAAGTAATTTCCTGATTTTTTTGACCGGGTGAAATTCCATTTGGATCGGTGAATTTATAAGTAAAATCCACAGATGTAGATTCATATTGCAATCCACCGTACACTAACAATACTCCCAAAGATTTACTTGCATGAATGTTAAAGGCGGTATTTTTAACATCAAGAAGATTTGTAATTGTTAATTTGTTATATAAAAATTGAACAGCAATATCCACAGGTAAAAGCGGGATATACTGACTAACACTATGTTTAATTCCAAATCCAAACAAATCCAATTCTTCGTCGCCCACTTTTATAGTAGGCAAATATCTAACCAATAATTCAGTACCCAATACGCTTACGGTTGCTTGCGGAAAAGCTGCGGGTACCCAAGACCTGTCAAGACCGGGTGGATAAGTCAAATAGCCTAAAGGTCCGCTGTATGCTGCGCCTTTGTTACCATAAATTGTTGCCGTTTCTTCAGTCGCGTTATATCCGGCCGGTAAACCTTGCGGAGTAAAAGTTTTTTGATTATCGGGAATGAAAATAAACATTCCTTTAACTCCAATTGAAAATCCGAATAGTTTTGATACTGATGCATCATGATAACCGCCGGAATTAAAAGCTACACCGAGTGATGTTGCAAGCGGTTGCGCATACGCCGATAAATCTTTTTCAAGAAGATATCCGAAGCGGTCCTCTAATTGCGCATTTACTTGCGAAGCAAATAAAAGAGTAATAATTAACCAAGAAAGATGTTTTTTCATCTAAAGCTCCTTTCTTTATATGGAGAAAATATTTAAGAAAACATCGTAAGTACTATATTCGAAAAAACATTTCAGAAATTTAATGGACAAATTTCCAATCGCAACAAAAATATTTATTTCTGCATTAATGTTTTAGCGCTTTGCAGGTTTATTTCGGTTATTTCCTCGCCGCTCATCAATTTAGCCACTTCATTTACTCTTTCTTCATTGTTCAATTTATACAGATTACTTATAACCCGGTTGTCTACTTGTTTTTTTTCAACAAGATAATGATGATCGGCTAATCCGGCTATTTGCGGCAAATGAGTAATTGCAATTAATTGATGAAAAGAGGCTAAAGATTTCATTGCTTTTCCTACTTTTTGAGCTATTCTGCCGCTAACTCCCGTATCAATTTCATCAAATATTAATAATGGCAGTTTATCGGTTTTAGCCAGCACGGATTTTAATGCAAGCATAATCCGTGAAATTTCTCCGCCAGAAGCAACTTTGGAAAGCGGTTTAATTTCCTCGCCCAAATTTGTTGATATATAAAACTCTATTTCATCAATTCCTTTAGAAGTTATTTTAATTTTTTCATTATTTATCGTTACAAAATTCTCATCGTTTGTACCGGCTTTGCTTCTTGAAAATACAATTTCGAAAATAGAATTTACAATTCCCAATTTTTTTAATCCGGCTTCTACGCCTTTCTTAACTTCCAAAGCCGATTTTTTTCTTTTTTCAGAAATTTTCTCACCAATTCCGCTCAATTCGGCTCTTAATTTTTCTATATCGCTCTTTATTCCGTTAATTTTTTCTTCATAATTTTCAGATAATTCAATTTCTTCGGAAATTTTCTTTTTATAATTGAGAATTGAATTAATGGAGGAACCGTATTTTTTCTTTAATAAATTTAACTGACCCAACCGCTGACGTAAATGTTCAACATTTTCAGTATCCAAATCCAAATTTTGATAATATTCCCGGAAAAATGAAGATAAATCGTCTACTGTAACAATTATACTGTTTAATTCTTCGTTTTGTTTATTAAAAGAAGCGTCAACTTCAGCCAATTCGTCAATTAACCGTTTTATTTCAGTTAAGGCATCGTGGACCGAATTTTCCTCTTCATAAAGTTTTTGATATATCAATTTCGAATTACTTAAAAATTTTTCCGAATTTTCCAGAATTTTCAACTCATTTTCAAGCTCGATGTCTTCATTTAACTGCGGATTGATTTTTTCGATTTCACTAAGTTGAAACGAATAAAATTCACTTTTTTGCTTCAGGGTTTCTTCTTTCGATAATAATTCCAACAATTCATTTTGTTTTTGTTTGAATTTAAGATAGAGCGAAGAAAACCGGGAAAGGAGGTTTGAGTAATCGCCGAATTCATCCAACACTTTTAATTGTTCTTCTGTTTTCAGCAACGATTGATGATCGTGCTGACCGTGCAAATCTACAAGAATATTTCCGATTTCTTTAATTTGCGAAAGATTAACCGGAGTATCATTTATGAAGTTTCTAGCGGAACCTTTAACGGGAATTTCCCTCCGGATAATTAAATCATCTTCAAAATCCAGATTATAATTATGCAAAACTTTTTCGACGCTTTTATTATTCTTTACGTCAAAAATTCCTTCTATAACGGCTTTATTAGCTCCTTTTCTTACTATTTGCGAAGAAGCGCGTTCTCCAAGGAGTAATCCCATAGCTCCAATTAAAATTGATTTTCCCGCTCCGGTTTCTCCGGTAATAATATTTAGACCGTTGCCAAACTCTACGTAAATATTTTCAATTAAAGCGTAATTTTTTATTTGAAGCGACTTTAACATATTCCAATATGATAAAAAGAATAATTTATGAGATGATAGTTAAAAATAATAAAAAATATAATATTATGGTTTGCTCTTTATTAGTTTAGTAATTATATTTGTGTCCCTAAATTTTACATCGCGGGGTAGAGCAATTGGTAGCTCGTCGGGCTCATAACCCGGAGGTTGCAGGTTCAAGTCCTGTCCCCGCTACTAAGAAAAAATCCTCAACTTTTGTTGAGGTTTTTTTTATTAATTATCAATTAGTAACTCCCATTAAATCCCTCTTCAGGTACTTCCATATTTTACAAAATGAAAATCATTAACTTATTTTGGTGTTTTTAATTTAAATTAATGTTTAACAAAAGCATTTATTCTTTACCCGATAGATTAAAAACTTGACAAAACTTGACAAGCGTGAGCTTTTACGTTATTTTTACAATATGAAAAAATCACTTAAGACAGAACTCATAAAAGAGAAAATTGCTGAATATGGACTCTCCCAAACAAAATTAAGTGAAGAACTTGGATTAACTAAGCAAGCTGTATCATTGTGGTTTAATAATCAAACATTTCCAAGACCTTCTGAATTATTAAAATTAAGCAAAATTCTAAATATTAAATATTCCGACCTTGTTAACATTGATACAAGTTTGGAACCTCGAATAGCATTCAGAAAAGTAGGATCGGCAAAAACAAAAGATATTCATTATAAAAAAGCTAAAGAAATGGGCTATGCTCTTGAACAGTTAGTAGATTTTTTACCTAACAATATGATGATAAAGCCTCCGGAATTAAAAGAACCAAGAAACAATTACAAATACATTCAAAGCGCTGCAAGTATAATAAGAGAGAACTTTAATATTTCTGATTGGAAAATTAAATTTGATGAAATTATAAATATTTTAAATTCTTTAAATGTTATTTTGATTCCAGTTCTTCTAGGGAACAAAAGGAACCATGAAAATGCGATTCATATTTATCTTCCTAAAAGTCAAACCACTTGGATTTATATAAATTTAGATACCAATATATTTGATTTTAAATTTTGGTTCTCGCATGAACTGGGGCATATTTTAACACCTTCGCTTGTTAATAACAAAGCTGAAAAATTTGCAGATGATTTTGCCGGCGCTTTTTTATTTCCTGAAGAATTAGCTAAGAGAAAGTATTACGAAATTTTATTATTCAAAAGTAAAACAAAAAAGATCAATTCAATTATAAGTACTGCTTCCGATCTTATTATATCTCCAATTACAATCCTTAAAGAAATAAATAAATATGCGAAACATCATGGATTAAAAATCATTGACTTAGAAGGAAATAGTTTTTATGCTATTACAACCAAATTCACGAAGAATTACAGCTTGGTAAGCGAATTACTTTTAGGAAAAGAAAAACCTACTGTTGAAAAATATATTGAAATTGCAGAAAAAAAATTCAACACACCTATTTTCAATTTGCTTAGAGAATGCAACAAAAAACATAAGATTACTACTAATTATTTAAAAACCATATTTAATATTCCACCAACAGATATTAAAGAAATTTATGCATATTTGACAAATGCCTCAAACTAAAATATTACTGGATACCAATGCCTACCTCAGACTTGCCAAGTCTATACATCCACTTTTAGGTAAAGAATTCGGCAAAAAGAATTTTGCTCTTTACATCCACAAAGAAATTGAAATTGAATTAAATCGAAGTTCCAGATTACAGAGCAAGTTTAACTGGATTGGACAAGAAGAATATAAAGAAAACCGAAAGAAAAAACTTATAATCAAGAAAACAAAACAAGCAGATATTGAAAACACTTATGAACATATATGGCAATATCAAAAAGATAAAAGATATAATTTATCACGCGAAGATATTTATTGTATTGCAACTGCTTTGGAATTGGGAATTAATTTGGTAACTGACGACCGGAATATGATTAAGGTATGTAAAGAGTTTGAAGTTGATATTTTAACAACATTGGAACTAATGAAGCTTATGCAAGATAATAATCATATTGATATCGAATTGATTAAGCAAATTATAGAATACTGGAAATATGAAAATGATTTGCCGACAAATTTAATAACGTTTGAGAAAAATATTAAAAAGTTATTTGGAAATTTTGAAAATAAATAATCTCACCAAATCCACTCACCCAAAATTTCTTTTACCATTTTTTCTGATAGATGCCAATCGTGCAGTTTTTTGTGGGCGTTTTGTTCAAGTCTTTCTTTTAGTTTTTGTTTATACCTTGCTATTATTTGTTTTATCATTTTATCGTCTTTGGAAATTTTAATTTGGTAGGTTCCGTTGAAAGTCGAAGTAAAAGGAAAATCATTACGCTTAATTATCTCATTTATCCATTCGGATATTTTCGATGCAAGTTCTCGCTCGTTGGTTTTTGTAACCATAGAATCAAAATCAATTGTGTTGAATAAATAAATATATTATCCAACAAAAAAAATTAATTCTTAATATAAAAGGATATTTAAGGTGAATAAAAAGAATAAGATAAGGATGTTTTTATAAGTAGGAAATTTAAAATTACAAATTTGATGAAAAGCTTTACAATTATCTATCTTGCAATTAAGCAAGATAGATAATTGCATAAACCATAAGTGCTAAATGAAGTAAAATTAGCGTACCTATCGAAACTTTTTTCATTATTTCTTTTCTACGGTATAACCTTTCTTCCGCAAGAGCTTCTTCGCTGTAAAAGTCGCCTTTTTTAGGGTCCCAATATGGGTTACTTAAGGGTTGTTGTATATAGTTTTCCATAGAGCCACTGCCTTTTTGTTTTTTACCATATTTAATCATTTAGTTCACCGTAAAAATAGTGGACGCTTGTTTCATTAAAGTGACGCTCCTCACATTTTCTTAATTTATTAGTAGAGAAATATAATAGTTTTTTAAAATTACATCAATTATATTATTTAAATAATTTTGATTTAGAACAGTTTTATATTTTTTTTAAAAATATACCTGAATTTTATTTAGTAAGTTTTGTTCAAGATTATATTAAAACCAAGCAAATACGGAAAAAAAATATCCTTAAAACATGCTAAACGACGCATTATTTTAATTTATAAGCATAAAATTTTACTTATAATGTTGAATAATTCTAAAATAAATTTTAGTTTAGAATGTAAAATATTTTCCAATAATCAAAGAGCAATATTATGTCTACTTCAGAATTAGCAAAAAGGATGGCATCTTTAACTTGCGAGCTGGCAAAGGCTTGCAACGACAAGGAAAAAATATTCGCAGCACAATTTAACCTTACGCCTGCAGAATTTAGATGTCTCAGGTTATTTTCTAACCACGATTCTTTAACGATTAAATTTATAACAGCTGCAATGGGAATTACTCCCGGCAGAACAACTCATATTCTTACTTCGTTGGAAGAAAAAAAGCTTATTAAAAGGAAACCCGATCCTGCCGATAAGAGGAATATGATTGTGTATTTAACCAGCAAAAGTAAACCGTTTATTAAAAATCTTAATAAAAATCATGTTAAAATTCATGAGGAAATTTTAGAAAGTTTAAAGAAAAGCAACCGTAACGTTGTTTTAGACGTAATGAATGACGTAATAAAAGCGCTCAGTACTTGGAGCGACAAAAAAAACAAATAATTTTTCGGGCTGACCGGTAAAATTTACCGGTTAGCCTTTACTAACCTTTGATAAAAAGAACTCCTCCCTTTCGCAAATTCCCATATAAATATTATTAAAACCGGCAAATGCTCAATGTAAATTAAAAATTCCCACCTGTACTTTAATTGGAATAAAGGAAGAAATGCCGGATATAATACAAAAGATAAATTTGGAGTAAAAACTAAAAAAATAACTGCCCACGTATAATACCATGGAAATTCGGTAGGACTTAAAAAGAATAAAACTGCAATTATAAAAAAGGATTTTACAATTAATGCGTTGTTTATATTTTCCTCTTTTATTGCAAAATAAAAAGTAGTTATCAATACCAAAATCACCGTAACCCATCTTGTAATACATAAACTGCAAAAGTAAGGTTTATTAAAAATCATAAGAATATTTTCTATTAAAAAATCTATAATTCTATATACCGCATCATTATTCTCCCAACTTGTAGAATATTTTATTAATCCTAGTGTACTGTCTAATTGTGTTTCCAATAAAGGAACAGTAACAATAAGCACAACAGCAATTAACGATAACAAAGAAAAGAGTAAATATTTTTTATTGCCCGATAATTTTTTGAATAATAACGGAAATAACAAAATAGGCCAAATTTTAAATCCTATTGCCAACGATAAAAAGATTGAAGCAAGGTTTAACTTCCGGTTTAAGTAAAAAAGTATACTTTGTAAAACAAACGGAAATGTTAAAACATCCATGTGTCCCGCGTTAAAAAATTCGTGAATTACAATAGGATTTAACCAATATATCGATAATAATACAAGCGGAAGTTTTAATTTGGTTAATATTCGGATAATTAAAAAAATCGTAACAATATCAAAAAGCAATAGCAATAATTTCCAAACCGTTATACTCCATGGTTTTATCAGATATGAAACAGCAAACACAATTTGACTGAAAATTGGATAACTTGTTCTTAAATAGGCATTATTTATACGGTGAAAAATTGGACCGGATTCTTTTTCCAATTTAATCAACCGTGAAATTTCGGACTCGGGATCCGACTCGTTTTGCATTATTTGAAGAGGACTGTATTTATAAGGATTAATTCCATGGGAAAATGTTGCTCCGTCCCATAAATACCTGTTATAATCATCTTCCAAAATGGGTTGAGAGAAGATGAGAATTAACCTTACCAAAAATCCGATAAATAGAATAGCAACCAGAAACGTTCGGGTAATTTTTGTTTTCTGAAGAGAGAAGATAAAAACTGCAAAAAATATTCCTATAATTATTCTGCATAAAGCAAAATAAAAGACCGCATTATCGGAAGGTTTAGCCGCAAATGTTAAATTTTTACCGGATATTAAAATTATTACCGCATAAAAAAACAATAACAACAGAAAAAAATATCCTAAAAATTTAATTTTGTTTTTATTTGCAGCTATTTCAACCTTCCGATTTTGTTTGAATAAAAAAAATCATTTCTATTTATGTCAGTTCGCCGCCGCAGCTGGAACCTGCACCGGCAGTACAACCGAAACAATGCTGCCCGGCAATAATTTTTCTGCCTTCCAACTGTGCTTGATTAAAATCTTTAATATGCCGCGGAGCGCCTTCAGATACGGGTAATTCCAACATTTGATTAAAATCGCAATCGTATAAATTCCCTTCCCAACTTACTGAAAGCGTATATTTACACATAACGTTTGCCGCGGCAGCGGGATTAAATGCATTTACAAGTTTTGTCATATAATCTTCGTAATTTCCCGAAGCCAAAAGATAATCCAGATATCTGCTTATAGGCATATTGGTTATTGTGTATAAATTATTAAAAACAAGACCGAAATTTTTTGCCAGTTCTCTTTTGTAATCCTTTTCCAAACATTCCTGACCCGGAGGGAGAAATGCACCTACCGGATTATAAACCAGATTAAAAATAAGTCCCGTATCTTCTTTTCCGTAGCCGAGTTCATTTAAGATTTGCATAGCTTTTATTGACTTAGCAAAAACACCGTTGCCTCTTTGTCTATCTGTAAATGAAGCTTTATAATATGGTAACGACGAAACGATTTCCACTTTGTTTTTTGCTAAAAATTCGGGATAGTCTTCAAAACCGTTAGTAACCAGAATTGTTAAATTGGAACGAACGATAATATGTTTATCCAATTTTTTAATTTCCGTTACAAACCATTTGAAATCGGGATTAAGCTCCGGAGCTCCGCCGGTTAAATCGACCGTTTGAATATCCGAACTAGCGAGGGCATCTAAACAAAGTTGCATTGTCTCTTTCGTCATAATTTCCTTTCTATCGGGACCAGCATCAACGTGACAATGTTTACAAACTTGATTACACATTTTACCTAAATTAATTTGCATAATTTCAATTTTACCTGTTCTCAGCTCGCCTTCGCCTACTTCAAGATATTTTTCTTCAAAACTTGGGAAACCGTTGTTCCGGTTAATAATTTGCAACTGAACTTCGGGCAAAGCTAAATCTTCGCCAAAAGCTTTCATACTTTTATGTCTGCTTTCCACTTTAATTTCCTTTCTTACATTGTTAATTTTTGATTTACATTTCTCATTTGAACGCCGTGCACCAACGAAGCTCCGCCCCGTATTGCGCTGGCAACATGAACGGCTTCGGTCATTTGTTCCAAATCAGCTCCTTTTTCCAATGAGGCTTGAGTATATGCATCAATGCAATAGGGACACTGGACAGCGTGCGCAACTGCAAGTGCTATTAATGCTTTTTCGCGTTCCGACAAAGCGCCTTCTTTAAAAACTTCGGTATACCATGCATTAAATTTTTCCCATAGCACCGGCGCTCCTTCGTTCATTTCGGCAAATTTATTTAAATCTTTTGGATTATAGTAAGTATCCATAGTTGTCTCCTGCAATAATATTTTCTAGAAATTAATTAGTAGTTTAAAAACAGGAAACAACCGGAGGAGCTTTATGAAAGGAAATTTTGAATTTTTTTAAACTGGTAAATACAATTATGGAATCCGAACATAAACATTTAATTTTTTTAAAACGGTTAAGCAAAAAACTTTCAAGCAATCGTAAAATTATATTTTTAAACTGTTCAAAATTACCAATGGTATTCAAATAATCAACGTCATATTTTTCTTGCAATTTAACGGATAGAATGCCATTCTGAGTTAATAATTTAATCAGCGAGCTTCTTATCCGCCCGGTTCGAAACGGAAGTCCTACAAAATCTTCTTCCGCTATTTTATTAAAATCATTTTTAGTTATTGAGAAAAGATAAAAACCACCGTCTTTACTCGGTCCAATAAAAGCTTTCCCGTCGCTTAATAAATTCAAAGATCTGAAAATTTCATTTTTCGTTAAATCAGGTGTATCGTTTCCTATAACAGCCATATTATCATAATTAAGGTTGGCAACATATTTTAGAGCGGATAAAAATTTAATATTAAAATTATAGCCATCCTGGTAAATAATACCTTTAAAAAACTTTGTATATTTTTTGAAAACTGCCGGAAGTTTATCCGTTTTGCTAAAATTAGTAGAAAGAAATAAATCGATGTTATTTTCCATTGCAGCATTAATTGCTGTTTCTATTGTTTTTTTGTTAAGCGTCTCTATTACTTTAATAGAAAGATTTTTTGACGGCGCAAGATTCTTTTTCAATGAATCCAAATATGGAAGTTGCGCAAATAAGATTAATGCTCGTTTAATGGTATTACCTCAATTTTACTTTTCTGGGTTATAATTTCACAAAAAATATTTTAAGAAAATGTAAACCTTACGACTTTTTTATTTTGATTTGGAGAAAATATATAAAATTTCAATTAAAAAGGATTTAAAAAGAAAAAGGCGCCGTAAAGACGCCTTTGTAAAAACAATTAAAATCTATTTAACCGAAAAGGCATAACCTACTTCAACCTGGAATTGACTCATTTCGATTTCTATTGTTTGTTGATTAGGTGCTTCGAATACATTAGCTCCGCTTACCGAATTAGACGGCGCATACATAAACGCCAGACTCAACTCGTTTGATTTGTTGATTTTTTTAGTTATTCCGAATGTTATATGTTGTTGAATTACGGCAGGCGCTAAAATATTGAATAAAACTTCGCTTTCTTTAACCGGGTTATCGCCATACGAATAACCTGCCATAACAGTCCAATCGTTTACACGGTATAACAAACCGATTTTATAAATAAAAATATCATCCCAACCAAAACCGGATCCGTTATCGGCACCTAAGGGAACGTGATTGGGATTAGGAATAAATCCACCTTGCCCGTCAGGAAATGCCGGCGGTAAAGCTTTCGGATCAATTGGGTTTGCAATTGATTTCACTCCGCCGTAAAGAATTTGCTGAACATCAAGAGCAATAGTAAAGTTTTTTGTTGCGTCAAAGGCAATACCAACATTCCAAGTGGAAGGAATATCAAACTTACCATGTTCGGCAAAGAGTCCTTTATATTCATCAAATGCGCTCATACTGGTTTTTATTTGATACGACGCACCGATAGCCAAATTTGGCAATAATCTGCCTTGATAACCAATTCGCACTCCAACACCGGTTGAAACACTATGTCTGTTTCCTGATAAATTTGCAGGATCGCTTGACATTCCCATTGCACCGAACATTCCCAATCCCTTAGCTGCAAATCTTTGCCATGCAAAAAGGCCGGTAATACCTAATGCATGGTTTTCACCCAATTTAATTGAATATGTTAAACCGAAAAACATTTGTTCCAAATTTACTCCTGCGTCTGGTGAATTAGGATCGCCGAAAATCGGTTTAGGATAATCTGTATTCATTCCGCCGTTTCCAAATAATGCAGCTCCAATTGCCATATTATCGTTAATCATCCAATTAGCGCCTAAAGAAGGCATTGGAAATCCGTTTGATTCGCTTTCAGTTACTCCGGGAGCTAATCCGAACGTACCCGGGAAACCGGAAGGATTACCCGTTACCGTAAATTTACGGCTCGGACTGAAATACGCGAAGTTCACATCGTATCTTGTACCAATAAATGCTAATCCGGCAGGGTTGGATGCGGCTCCAAAACTACTTAAAGACAAAGCCGTACCGGCGCCTGCCAACGCACCATATTTGATTCCATATCCATGTCTAAAATAACCACCTGTTGCAAACAACTGGGTCATTAAACCGAAAGAAAGTGTAACGACCAAAATTAATTTTGCAATATTAGATTTTTTCATGACAGTCATTCCTTTAATAATTGATAATTAGTTATTTGGGTAAAATTTATTCGGCATATTCATCTCTCAATAAAGCTCTTCCTATCGATTCGTCTAAAATTCCCGGCATACTCATATGGTTCATAAATGCGCCCATTCCGGCATCCCAGAAGAACATATCCATTCTGAACATTTCGCGCGGGGTATAAACTGAGATGCCTCCATTTTCTTTTATTACCAAAACTTCTATTGGATAAGCAGCCGAATGATCCAAGCCAGGACATTTGTTATGTTCATCTTCCCTGCTGCTTCCGGCAATATCGAATGATAAACCTTCAGTTCTTGGACGGGTTATACCAAACAATACAGCTTTGGAATCCGGAGATTTTACTTCCCCAACAATTCTCCATTTTAATACCGAAGGAGTTTTTGTTAACCGGTAATCAATATCATCTTTATTAGGGACAAATAAATTCATGTTCGATTTAATCTCATTAATAAATTTTCCGATGTCGGTTTCTTTGTTCGGTTTATTAATTTTAGGGAATTGATCTTCGTCGGTAAAAAACGTAAGCGGACCAACCATCATAAACATATCTTTCGAAGCTTCCCGCAAATCTTCATCGTCACGAATTGGCTCCATCGGTTCTTCTATATTCTTTCCCAAGTTACAACTGTGAATTAAAGTTACAATTCTATCTTTAAAAATTTTCGTTTTTGCAATAACATCGTTAAACTCTTTTTCTTTATCATTATCCCATAAATCGTTAAATACAATCATGTTAATCGCTTCTGGATCCGCCATTTCCACTTCCGTTCCTTTGCCGGATTGATAAACGGCAATTCTGAGGAAAGAAGCAACGAGATATTTATTGCCGTACGATGTTAGCATTTTTACATAATCCGGCGAAGAAAAAACAATTAGTTTTGCATTCAGTTTGCATTGGTCGGATTTACTTTCCCTTACAATGTCAGGTGTAGCAATATCATAATAATCGTAAATATCAAATCCGTTAGATTTAAGTTTGTTAATAATGGTACTTGCGACAGTTTTGACATCCGCCGTAACCGAAGTCACCGTATGAATATACATTCCGTGTTGCCGGGCAAACAGGGTTAAACCAAATACAGATAAAAAGACTATAATAACTTTTTTTAGCATAAAAGCCTCTATATTTTGATAAAAAGATATTAATAACTCATTTAAATTTACAATTATCTGAATTAAATATCAAAAAATTTTTAGAAGTGGATGCAAAGGCATCCACTTCCCTATAATCAGGTAAAGATTATGCTAGCTCCGGCAGATTTTTCGTAAAACTCGCCGACGGTTATTATGTCGTCTACCTGGGGACAGAAATCTTCTTTTTTGAGGTGGAACATATCAACAGTAGCTTTACAAGCATAAATTTCAGCTCCGGTATCATGAATCATTTCAATAAACTCACGTACCGGAGGAATATCCAATTTTTCCATTTCGCTTTTCATTTTAGCGGTTGCAACTGCCGCCATTCCCGGCAGCCCTCCTACCATTGTAGGGATATGCATAGCCGGATTACCGACGGTAGCTACTTTCAAATGGTCCATGCGTTTATCGATAACGGCATCCAATCCGAAAAAAGTAAAGAATAAAGTAGCTTCAATGCCTTCCATTCTTGCGCCGTTTGCCATTATTAATCCGGGATAAACTCCTTCCAATGAACCTTTTGAAATAATAATTGATACTTTCTCAATTTGATCGGACATGTTATTTCTCCTATTAAATAATTAAATACATCCTTTAGGTTTTGGCAAACCGGCAATTCTGGCCGCTTTTTTTGCCGGTCCTTTTGGAAATAGTTGATATAACTCTTTTGTATCGACGCCGCTTTGTTTGGTTAATTTTCTTATAGAAGGAGCGTCACCTTTTTCCTGATATTCTTTTCTCATAAAGTTTATTACCATCCAATGCCTTTCGGTTAATTCGTCAATTCCTTCTTGCTTAGCCAATTCTTTGGCAATTTCCTCATTCCAATCTTCAGGGTTTGCCAAATTGCCATCGGCATCCAATTCCAATTGTTTCCCTAAAACTTCTACTGTGGACATAATTACATCCTCCTTTAGTTAGTTGATATTTTGTTGATATTTGTATTATTATTATCTTTTTTGGTTTCAGCCAAACTCTTCAAAAATCTAATTGCAAACGCTATTCCTCTTCTCATTTCCGGTGTGTTCATACGTTTGAACAGCGTAAAATATGAGATTTTTTCGTCTACGGTAATATCAAGTTTTTCATAAACCGAAACAGCGTTATTAATTGCGTGCAGCATGTCGGGTTGAGTTAAATTTTTAACGGTGTTCAGGATAGTTACAATATTATCTCCCAAAGCTTTAACATCTTCAACCGTAAATGACGTAACAATATTATCTGCAATATTTTTAAATTCCTTCAGGAATTGGAAATATCCTTTTCTGTCAAGTTCATCCAACTTATTCATCAAATCAATAACCGATTCGCGGGAGATGGGTGAAAAGTCCTGTAAAAAATCTCTTAAGCTTTCCAATTGCTCAATTGATTTATTTATTGTATTTACATTTCGAAGAAGTTTTTTACCGAGATGTAATACATCGCCGGTTTGAAGATAATCGTGAACACCTTCCAATTCAACGACCGCAGTTTGGTAAACATCTTTACCAACTCTCATTAAATCGTCTTTAAGGTCTTCCATTTCTTTACGGCGAGTTCTCTGTAAATTCATTTCCTCGAGAATAAAATCGAGTTTTTTATTTATTTCATTAACCTGTTCTTGAATGTTTTTTTCTTCCATTTTATAACCTCTTACCTGCCATTGACATATTTGATTCTATCGGTAATTCCTGACCTTTAATCAAAGAATTCCAATACATCCATCTGAACATTACTTTTCCGTAATGATTCATTTTTGTTTCTTCGAGCAAAGAGAAAGGACCTACGCCGGGAAGCGGGAATTTACCGGGTAAAGGTTCCGTATCATAATTGAAATCTATTAATATTCCTTTACCGAATCCGGATTCTATAAAGCAATTTGCATGACCGTCAAATTTAGCTTTCGGATCTCTTCCTTCAATTACATCTAAAAAATTCTCGAACAAAATATCGGCTTCAAAATGCGCTACCGATCCGGCTTTTGAACTCGGTAAATCTGTCGCATCGCCAATCACAAAAATATTATCATATCCTTTAGCCATAAGAGTATGTTTATCGGTAGGAATAAAATTCAGTTCGTCTCCCATTCCGCTTCTTTCTATTGCTTCATCTCCCATATTAGTCGGAATAGTCACAAGAACGTCGAACGGAATTTCGCGTTCATCCCAAGAAACAATTTTCTTATTATCATTATCTACCTTGGCAATATTAAATTCGGTAGTAAGATTTATATTTTTCTTATCGAGAAAATCGCCCAGAATTGACGCAGCCCTTGGTTTTGTAAACGCTCCCGGAAGCGGAGTAACAAAATGAATATCAACTTTATCACGTATTCCTTGCTCGGTGAAAAACCAATCGGCTAAAAAGACAAATTCCAGAGGAGCAACGGGACATTTAATTGGCATTTCGGTAATATTAAGGACCAATTTCCCGCCTTCCCAATGTTTGAAAAAGCTTTGCAAAGCAAGCGCTCCTTCAATTGTATAAAAATCAAAAATATTTTTATACCAAAGTTCGCCTTTCATTCCTTCCGTTTCTTCCGGTTTTACTTTGGAACCTGTTGCTATAATAAGATAATCGTATGATAATACCTTATTATTTTTTAAAAGAACACGATTTTTACCGGGTTCAATTTTATCTATTTCCGATATAATCACTTCGGTTCCCGTAGGGAAAAAATCGCGTTTAGGTTTAATAACGTCTTTTTTGTTATAAATATTAAAAGGGATAAATAAAAATCCCGGTTGATAATAATGAGTTTCGTATTGATCAACAATTGTAATTTGCCACTCATCTTTTTCAAGTACATTACTTAATTTGTTTAACATCATTGTGCCCGCAGTACCGGCACCAAGAATAACAAGTTTTTTCATCTTTTCTCCTCACTAAATTAGGGTAATAATTCTTTCATTTTATCTTTTATGGAAGAACAACTTCCGAAACTTTGGTAAACTTCGCATGTTCTGCATTCCCTGTCTTTACAAACATTTTTTTTATGATTAATCATCCAGCAAGGTTTAGTATAACCGCTAAAAAATTCGCAATGGGACCTGTCTTCCGCACTGCATTTTACAATAGCCCAACACGGTATTAAAGCCAGAACTCTTCTAATTCCTTCAATATTAATTTTATCGTCATTAATGGTTTTTCTTATACATTTAACCCTTTCCAAATCACGGTCGGAATATAACCTTTGATTGCTGCTTTTTTTGAAAGGAATAATCAATCCTTCCCTTTCGTACATTCTTAAAGTATGTACAGATATACCCATTAATTTAGCCGCGTTACTAATTGTATATTTCGGTTCGTCCATTTTTACCTTCCAAAGTTGATACTAAATGATATCAACTTTCTTGCCATTAAGTAATATAGGTTTTCGGCTTGAAAACAAGTTGTATGAAATAAAAAATTATCGAAAATGAAAAAAATGCGGAATAGATTTTTAATTTTTGGGAAAAATAAGTCTTATTATCCGGTTTTACAACCGGATGGGAAAATTTGAGGTTAGTTAACCGGAATACTTTTTAAGAATAACCGGAGGATTTGCAATTAACGTAAAATTCCAATATTCAAGCCTTCGCCGTACATACCGTCTTTTATTTGTTTTACGGTTTCACGGTAAAGCGCGCCTTTCGAAAATATTTTTTCCAATTCTTCTTTAGAAAATTTATCGCTGCCCGAAAGGTCTTCATAAAGTTTATTCATAAAACCGCGAATGATATAAAAATTGCCGAGATCGAAATAATTATTTATCACGGTCATAAATTCAATTGCATCAACAGCTTTTAATTTATTGGTAATTTCCTCCTTCCAGGCTACAAAGCTCCATAGAACTTTCTTCTCGAGATATAAAGCATAATAAACTTCGCTTAAGGGAAACCCTTCGCCTATTCTTTCTTCCCCGACTTCTTGAAAATATTTTGCGGCATCTTCGTTAGATGCACCGGTTTGGAGCCAATGCAATAAATTGGTAAATAATTTTTGTCCGCGGTCAAACAATTCCTTTTCCGGAAGAGCTTTATAAGTGTCCAAGTATTCGCAATTATTTACTTCCCGGCTCCAACTTTTAGCAAGGTTATCCACGCTTTCTTCTACTATTGCAATAAGACTTTCATATACCATTTTTGCCTCCTCCTTTTTATTTTCATAAAAAGTTTTTAAGAGATTATAGTCCACCAATCATATTTTAATAAATATAAATTTTTACTGAAAATCAACACAATTTTAAAAGATTACCGGAAGTTTATCATTTTCATTGCTTTTTCGAAAACCGTATCCACACTAATTTCACTTATACAATATGAACCGAACATCGTATTCTCCGGAATTAAATCCTTGCATTCGTTTACGGGACAGACAGAGCATTTTTTATCGCTAACAACAATGGAAATTTTTTCGCCCTCCGGATATATCTTCCAGGCATTGGTATGATATTTTCTAAAGATTGCTAATGATTTTGTTCCAACCGCAACCGCTAAGTGCCGGGGACCGGAATCATTTGTTATACATAAGCTAGAAAGTTTAAACAGTGCGGCTAATTTATTCAGGTCATAATCCAAAAATATTACAAAAGGGTTTATCGAATTATATTTTTTAATCTCGTTAATAATCAATTTATCGGACTCACCTCCGCATAATATTACTTGTACATTTTGCAATTCCAATTTTTTGATTAAAGCCCCAAATTTTTCAGGCGGCCAAATTTTATAGTTTCCGCTGGCGCCGGGATGAATAGTAACAATTTTTTCCCCGGAATTGATTTTATATTTTTTTATTAGCCGGTTCAACCAATTTTCGGTTTTTTCATTAATAAAAAATTCCGTGCTAAACTCCGTAACATTTATATTAAACGGTTGAAGAAGTTTTGTGTAATAAATCAACACTCCTTCGTTTTCTTTATTAATTTCCAATTTATCGGTTAAAAGAACACTTAAAATATTTTTCCGCTCGCCTACTCTAATTTTTGCTCCGGATAAAAATGACCAAATTATGAATCTATCGTGGGGAAAGGCATTTAATACAACATCATATTTTTTCTTTCTTATGAACCTGACTATATCGAATTCCGATTTTATCTTTTTTAAGAGCGGGAGGTTTTTCAAAACGAAATGCGGTACAACGTAAATATTATTAATGTTATTATTTCCGGAGAGCACGAAATCATTATTATGAATTATAACTCTTTCATTTAAGGCAATAGATTTTTCCGGCAGGTTGTTGGAATTTCTGGCAATGATTAATAAATCTAATCCTACATTAGGAAATTTTTTCTTAAGCGCTTTTATTGTTGGAGTGAGCAATAAAAGGTCGCCCAATTGTCCCTCGGAAATTATTAAAATATTTTTATAGTCTTCATTCATTAATAAATTAGCATTAATTATATCTTGCAAATAAATAAATTCTTGACTTTTTAAGTAATATACTTTACATTAATAAAAAGAATTCCCGCAAGCTCCAGCATCCTTCAAGTTCTTACTTGCGCAAATAAATTTATTAAAAATAAATTTAGTGATTTTCGTACAGAACATTTTCCATTGTTTAAATTTTTCTCATAAAATGAGAGGTGAGAAATGAAAGAACTAACGGATGTTTGGAAACGCAAGAATAAAAGAACCGGTAAATTCCAATATGTCGGCGCTTTTTCGTATCAACACAAAAATAATAAAACCAGTGAGTTGGCTTTAATAACAAAGGGAACTTATTATTATTTTAGGAAAAACAAAAATCTTATGTTAAATCAAAAATTGAGTTCAAAGAATAAGACGTCGAATTAAAGCATGGGAAATTTGTAACTCATAAATTATCATTCTGATGAAACATTACAGAACAATCGATCATACCGCGGATATTGCATTTGAAATTACTGCCGGATCGTTAGAAGAATTATTTGAGACGGCTGCCGAAGTATGGTTAAAATCAACGGCTGAAATAAAGAGTTTTTCTATTACTACTAAAAAAGAAATTGCGTTGGAATCGTTCTCGTTGGAAAATTTACTCGTCAGTTTTATAAGTGAATTAAATTATTTGTTCCTAACAAAAAAATGGATTGCTTTGGAATGCGAATATCTTAAAATTAACAAACATGATAATAAATATATGCTCAGAGCAGTTCTAAACGGCAGTGATTTGCAATCGGTAAAGGTTATTCCGAAAGAAGAAATAAAAGCCGTCACTTTTCATCAAATGAATATAGAAAAAACGGGAACCGGATATAGAACAAAAATAATTTTCGATATTTAAAATGAAAATTCAAGGAATAGAAATAACTAAAATAAACGATACGCTTTGGGAAATTCCTAAATACGGCGGAATGCTTGTGCCAGGCAGAATTTATACTTCAAAAAATTTATTGGATTCAACTCTTCAAAACGATGAAGCTATTAAGCAAGTTGTTAACGTTGCGCATCTTCCCGGAATTCAAAAATACAGCTTGGCAATGCCCGATATTCATTGGGGATACGGTTTCCCTATAGGCGGAGTTGCCGCAACGGATTTGGACGAGGGTGTAATTTCTCCCGGAGGCGTAGGTTACGATATTAATTGCGGAGTAAGACTTGCCAGAACTTCTCTTGAATTTAATTCAATAAAAAAGAGAATTTCCAAACTTATTGAAAATCTTTTCAAGAATGTTCCAACGGGAGTGGGAGCACATGGTGCAATAAGGAAGCTTTCCGCAAAAGAAATAAAAAATATTCTGGTTAACGGTTCGCAGTGGGCGGTTGAACAAGGTTTTGGCTCGGATGAAGATATAATTTATACGGAAGAACAGGGCAAACTAAAAGGCGCCGATACCGGTGCCGTCAGTAATCGCGCAATTGAAAGAGGAATGGACCAAGCCGGAACTCTCGGCTCGGGCAATCATTTTCTGGAAGTGGATATTGTTAAGGAAATCTACGACAAGGAAAAAGCCGGAGTCTTCGGATTATTCAAAGGTCAAATTGTAATTTTAATCCATACCGGTTCCCGCGGATTAGGATACCAAGTCTGTGACGATTACCTAAAAGTTTTAGTGGAAGCCGGAAACAAATACGGATTTAAGTTGCCCGATAAACAACTTGCCTGCGCTCCGGTAAAATCGGAAGAAGGACAAAATTATTTGGGAGCTATGCAAGCCGCAGCAAATTTTGCATGGAACAACCGGCAAATAATAATGCACATTGCAAAAAAAACTTTGATGCAAACATTAAACATTTCCGAAAGCGAATTGGATTTTCATCTGGTTTACGATGTGTGTCACAATATTGCAAAAATTGAAGAACATAATATTAACGGAGAGGTAAAAAAAGTTTGTGTTCACCGGAAAGGCGCTACCCGCGCGTTCCCGCCCGGTAATAACCAGATACCGGCAAAATACTCTTTTACAGGCCAACCCGTTTTAATTCCGGGAGATATGGGCCGATACTCTTACGTACTTGCCGGAACCGAAAAAGCAATGGATGAAACTTTCGGAAGTTCTTGCCACGGTGCCGGCAGGGTGAAAAGCAGGCATAAAGCATTAAAAATGGGCAAGGGTCGTAATTTAGTTGCAGAGTTGAAAAAAGCCGGAATTGAAATTCAAGCCAAAGGTTATAGAACCATTGCCGAAGAAATGTCTTATGCATATAAAGACGTCTCCGATGTAGTTGACGTTATGGATAAAGCGGGTATCAGTAAAAAAGTGGCAAAATTAAGACCGTTAGGAGTTATTAAAGGATAGAAAAATTTTTAAATATGTTGAAGAAGCAAGAACAATAGGACGCTGATAAAATCTGATTGGTTATGATTTTAGATGAAGAGATAGGACTTTGAGAATACATATATTACAGATTTTCACGGAAATTTGAAAATTTTAAAAATGTTTTAACTTATTGCAATTTTTTGTTTGTCTCGGTTTATCTTTTTGAAATGGCTTTTATTTTCCCTGCAGCGTTGCGATTTGGCAGTTAGAATAAAGCACAAAAGATTTTTCATTCACAATAAAATCTCACCGCAAGAAATAACACAAAAATAAAAGGGCTCACAATGAGCCCAATTTCAGTTATTCTTCAAACTGGATTTATTTTTACTTTGCCAGCTTCAAATTCACTTCTTCAATCTTCTTATCAACTATTTTCCTTTCGGAAGCGGACATAGGTTGTTGTTCAATATCCGCGTATTCGGCGGCGGCTTCTTGATACAAACCTAATCCGTAAAGAATATCGGCAAAGTAAATTCTGTCTTTAATTTGCTTCTTTGTTACCGGGTATTTTCTATAAGTTTCCTTAGCAACAATAACGCCGGATTTTTTATATCCGTTTTCGGCAAGAATTTTCGCACCGTTTAATTTTTTAATACCCAAATCGTTTTCCGGAACAACCTCGGTATTCTTTCCGGAGACTTCACTTCCGTAAACGGCAGTACTTTTCGATTCCCCTTTACTTTTTAACTTCGGTACGTTACGAATTTCCTCCATAGCCAGTGCTAAAAGCAAATCGTTTGTAGAAATCTTTTTAATATGGTTTAATCCCAGCGCCGAATTTGCGCTTATTAAAAAATGCGTACCTTTTTTATTAAGTTGAACGTAAGCATCTTTATCCGTTAAAACCAAAGCGTCTCCGTTTAATTTTTCGCCGGGATAAACGGTCTCCCAATTTTCGTTTGTTCCTTTTTGTACAAGCACTTTACCGCTTAACTTTTCAACCACATATTCCTGAGCAAAAATATTAGCGGCAAATAAAACCATTAATAGAACTGCTAACTTTTTCATAATTTATACTCCTTATTAATTAAATTCAAAATTTTAATAATTGTCAATTATCTCCACGTTTCCTTTAGCAAGACCCAATTTATTTATTGCGTCTTCGTAAAACTTTTTAGCTCCCGTATCCCACGCACTTTCAAAATTAGTTAAGTCGGTTACTTCAAGAGGAATCCAAACTTCGTCTTTTCCATCGGTATTTTTCCTTATAATAAATTTTTTGTCGTTTGAAGTAATTAAACTAGCTTGCTGGGGAGTTAAATTTGTATTTATCATTAAATTCACGTGACCAATATTATCAATAGGTTTATAATCCACAAAAGCCGTTTGTATTCCAATGCCTTCCAATAATGAAGCGAAGAAAACGCTTAAGTCGTCGCAATCGCCTCCTTTAAGCTCAATAGTTTCGCTTGGAAATTGGACATTATCGAAAGAAGCTCTTCTATCGGCAACATACGACATTTTTTTTGCAAATTCGTTAAATAATATTTTTACCCTCAAAAAATTACGAACCGATATGTTGGTTTGTTCCAACGAATCTTTATAAGCGCTAAGTATTTTTTTCGCATATTTTGTAGAAAAGTCGTAATCGTGCTCAACAAAATATTTCAGGTTCCTGACGTTTCCGTCCCAGCTATGAACATCGTTAACGAGAATAGGTTTTTGTATTTCGTCATCAGGAGTGCTGTTTGTAGTTTTTAAAATAAAAGCCACTTGTTCAATTTTTCTTTTTTGAATATTCAGATTTTCTTTTACAATAGTATAAAAAGGAATTTTCAAAGTATCTTTAGGCAGAATTGTAACTTGAGGCGATTGCACGCTTTCTTTATTAATTTCCGAAATGTAGCTTGAGGGTTTAACCGTAACTTTTTTATTGGTAAGATTAACTACTTTTGCAACAGCAAACGGTTGATTCAAATAAACATCGGCAAGCGTTGGATATATTTCTTTTAATATTTTCACATCTAAAATTTTCACCGATTTTTCGGGTCTGAACGACAGTGCCAAATTAAAGTTAAGAAATGCCATATCATTCGAGAAGTAATTATTCGTCAAACTATGAATACCGAATATTCTAAATTCGTTTAACGATCTTGTTTTATTTCTTGACCCGAAATAATGGATTCCCGAAAATGTAATGCTCAAAAGTTCATTGGAATAACTTAATTTTGGATTGATTCCGGCAATTGTCGGTTCTTGAAATCTATCGTGCAAAACAGAAATACCGAAAGCTAAATTTTCGCCGAACAACTTAAAACCAGTATTAGCGCCTATTATAAATGAATTAGACGTTTCGTACGTCATGTTCAAATTAAAAAATTTCCACGGCAAATAGGAGATATTGAAAATTGCGCTTTTATTCGTTTTGATATCGAAATGATTTGTTTTAATTTCGAAATCGCTGTTAGTATCGTTTTTGAAATTTTCACCTAAGATAAAAAAGTTATGCGAATATAAACTTAAGCGTAAATTGTCGAACGGAATATATTCAATCCCTATATCCCCGCGCCAAAAGTTCTTATTAATTTCTTCGGTTTGAGTTATAATAACTTGCTTTGTCGTATCGGCAATAAACTCGGGAAACTGTTCGCTAAAATCTTGTTGAAAATATCTAAATGAAAATCCGGCAGATAATTCTTTTGTTAAATTATATGAATATCCGAAGCCGAATCTTTCTTGATATACCAAATTGGTTTTAAATACTTGAAGTGAGTCATCAACTTTGCTTTCAGCTTTTGTAAATTCAAATTTACGTAAAATTCCCGGTGTATATCTTGCATACAGATAATGCCCGTTAAATCTTTTTGCTATCGATACCATGTGTAAATTACTAGTTGCCGGAGTTGAAAAGAAAGTACTTAGCGACAAAGAAAATTCCCAATCTTTAGTAAGATTAAAATTTAACGGATTTCCTTCGAGGCTGTTGAGCCTGAATTTCGATTCTCCGAACGACGGAAGATTTCCGTAAATATCGAAGGAAACCTGTGAATATGTCATTTCCGAAAGAAGCATGACAATTACAAGTCCCATTTTTAAAATATTAATTTTTAGGCGTATCAACTCTAATATTATGAATACTTTGTGACGAAATAAATATATCACCCAACCTTATTGTTGAAACAGATTGACTAAAATGCCTTACTACTGTAAAAATAAGGGCATCAAATTTATTAAACGGAATTTTCTGCAGTAGCGAGTTTCTAATAATTATCTTATCGGTTTTAATTGATTTTAATCTTATCAAAGGGATTATCTCATTTCGTCCTTCCAATAAACCGCCTATAATTACAATTATGTCGCCTTTTGGAGCTTTATTCCAGCTTAATTCAACTCTTAAGTCGTTATTCTTTCTGGAACCCTCCAATTTTAATTTAGCCGTAATTTCTACAGGAGTTTTTATCGTTTGCAAAAAAGGTTTTTGACCAAAAAAATCGAAATGAAATTTCACGCTTGAATCATAAGGAAAATTTGATCTGAAAGGCAAAATTCTTTTTCTATAAACCAGAATATGTTTTACACCCAGCAAAGTATCTTTTATAACCCC
This sequence comes from Melioribacteraceae bacterium, assembly GCA_026983795.1. Classification (GTDB taxonomy): domain Bacteria; phylum Bacteroidota; class Ignavibacteria; order Ignavibacteriales; family Melioribacteraceae; genus BMS3ABIN04. The sequence goes on along the minus strand of JALSTI010000231.1, from coordinate 7,835 downwards.
GTTCTCTCGGTAAAACAAACGGTGCGGCACAACCCGAGCTGTATCATTATCAAATTTTACGCGTCCGAATTCCAAAGTTTTAAATCCGATCAATACATTATTTCTGGAAAAAACCGGTTTTGTAGTATCGTAAAAAATGGCTTGGGCGTAACCTTTAGAAACCGTTATATTTTTGTACGTATTTTTAATTCCGCTAAGACTTATAACGGATCTGTTTACGGGAACCGGACTTGTAATACCGGTAGAATCATAACCGGTAAAAACAGCCGCATCCGGTTGGGGTGTAATTACATCAACATCGTATTCTTGAGAAGAAGTTTCCTGAACCAGTTCAACCGGCAGAGGGTCTTCGCACGAAATTAATAGCGCTAAAACCAAAAATATCAATCCGTATATTTTCAACCGTTTCATTTTCTTAAAAGTTCTTTAGTTGTGTTATTCAAAATAAAAAGAATTAATAAAATAATTATAAGAATGTTAACTTAAAAAACAAGTAAAAAAGACCTCCCGAACAAGAGGTCTTTTTTATAATTTAATCCGATTTATCTAACCATATAAGGTATTCCCCATGAATTCGATTCGACCGGTGCTTGATCATCGTAAATAACCAATCTTGGAAAAGCGTTAACAACAGCATGTTTTAAGCCGGGAAATTGATTAATTCTCCAGCTGCCTTTATAAACTCTGTGATAAAACTGCCCGTCAAATGTTTCCGAAACCATTTCAAATTTCCTTTTAGCTCTGTGCATTCTGCTTTTTATACCTGCGCCGTAGGTTAAAGTAACAAAATCCGGATCTTCGTAAACGCTTTGAATTTCCACATCAACATCAACAAATTGATTATCTCTCAAAATTGGAATAAGGTGTCTTATACCTTCGTCCCTCGAAAGATAATAATCGTTAGGTGAATCAATTTTCAAAGAATCTCCGTTTGGCAAATATACCGTCATGGATTTTATACTAATATTATCCGTCAGAGTTCCACCTTCGGGAAGCGAAACAGCAACAACCTTCCAATTTTCCAATGGGTTATTGGAATTACCTACGCGTTTGAAAATAATATTTCTTGTTACTGTTGTAGTAAAGGGTTTTTGAACTAAAGTTAAATTGGAATCGAACGGCGTTGCATTTGAATCGTACGAAGCAATAATAAATAACATCCCTTCAAATGTTCTTGTTAAAGTACCGTAAGCGGAATCGCCTTGAATAGTTGCATTAAATTCGGCATTTACGAGTCTCATTTTTTGACCGACTCTTACAGGGAATATTTGCGTATTGGTTTTACCGAAAACAAAATCCATTGCTTGGTCTTCGTTATAATTTGCATCGAACGATTGAATTAATTCGTCTTGTTCGGCTACTTTTTCCAAAGCTTGTTGATCATTGGAAATATTTTCGGGTTGTACAATAGAATTTTGATCTTTACAACCGAAAGAAAAGATGGTTATTAAAGAAAGAGCTAATAATAATGTTAGCATTGATTTAAACCGTTTCATTTGTTCCTCCTATTTGTTTATTGTTAGTTTCTGCTTCTGCCAATCTCACTACACATCCCGTGCCAGCATTGCCGCATTTAGGTAACTTATTTGAAATCAATAAGTTACAAGCTTTGCCGGTTTTTTAACCTTTGCCTGAAACGGATAAGATTTTGCCTGAAATAAATCTTCTCAGGCTAATTTTCGATAATTTTACGGATTACTTTATCTAAATAGGAATGATATTTTTGCGGTAAATTTTTATACTTGGAAGCAAATTCGGATTTAATATTTTCAAAATCGGAATGGTTGGATTTTTCTATATCTTTTTCGATGTTATTTAAATAGGTGGTAACTTTCGATCTTACTTTTTCTTTTACTTCCTCTTCGTCTGTAGCGGCAATTTTATTTACGGCTTTTTCAAGATTGTAATTATATTCGCAATAGTATTTAAAAAAGATGCCTCTAAAATTCTCGGAAACCACGGTTCTGTTCAAATCGCCTAATTCCCTTGCAGTTTCATTTATAGAAGAGTGGGAAAACTTTTTTTCCCGTAAAGATTCTATAATTAAGTTTTCCAAATTAGATTTATCTTGTTTAGCCAATTCTTCCGGCAAATCCCTTAGTTTTATTATTTCCCTATTTTCCGATTTTGCAAAAATAGCTGCGCGCTTCATAACAGATTCCAATTCCCTCACGTTTCCCTTCCACTGATTTTGAACCAGCTGATTCATAACCGCTTTGGAAATTGATAACTGCTCGAACTCTTTTTTAATGAAATAATTAGCTAAAATTTCAATATCTTCTTTTCTTTCGCGCAACGGAGGTATTTTTATAGATATTACATTGAGCCGGTAATATAAATCTTCTCTAAACTTTCCTTCTTTAACCAATTTCTCCAAATTTTTATTTGTCGCCGCCACAACTCTAACATCTGCATGAATGGTTTCGGAAGAACCCACACGTTGAAAATCGCCTGTTTGTAATACTCTTAACAATTTTACCTGAAAATTTTCTGATGTTTCACCTATTTCGTCAAGGAAAATCGTTCCACCGTCGGCAGCTTCAAACCGGCCTTTTTTATCTTTTACGGCATCGGTAAAAGCACCTTTCACATGCCCGAATAATTCACTTTCAAGTAATGTATCGCTCAATGCCGCGCAATTAACAACTACAAAATTTTTATCTTTTCTGGTACTTAACTTATGAATGGCTTGTGCAACCAATTCCTTACCGCTTCCGCTTTCGCCAAGCACCAAAACAGTTGCGTTTTCCGGAGCAACTTTTTTAATTAAGTCAACAACCGAAGCTATTTTTTTACTTCTGTAAATAATTCCTTCAAAATTTTTAACAATGTTTTCGTCTTCAACAACTTTGGCAATTTCTTCGTCTTGTTCCGCTTTTTTTAATTTTTCAATTTCAGCGTTTAATTCTTCAATTTGTTGTTTCAGAGCTTCGGATTGACTAAAAGCGGTATGCTTTAACTCCTCTTCTAATTTTAATAATTCCTCTTCTTTAGACCTGAGTGATTTTCTTAAATTCTCCGTTTCACTTTCGGATTTTTTCAAAAGTAATTTTTTCTCTGAAAAATCAATTGCGGTATCAACAATACCAAGTAAAATTAACGGGATGAAAAAACTCAAGTAGTCGATTTCAATATGAAAAAAGATAAAAATTCCGAAAGCAATTATTAAAAAAGCAATTCCCGTATGGAAATAGTAAGCTTTGTTTGAAAATTTTAAAAAACCGAGAAACAATAAGAAAACAATAAATACGTAAGTGGAAAGACTTTTAAATGAATAATTGATATTTCTTCCGGTTAATAAATTATCCAAAGCCAATGCATGCAAACCCACACCGGGCAATTCGTCATCGTAAACAGTTGAAAATTTCTTTGCAAGCAAAGGGTCGCTAACCCCGATGATAACTATTTTATTTTTTAACAAATTCAGAACAGGATTGTTATTTTTAGCGAGATTAAAGAATTCCAAAAAAGAAAAATTTCTGAACGATTTCCATGAAGAATATACATTAACCTTAAATAAACCATAGGATTGATTTTTCTTTCCGGCAAGAGCATAAATAAAACAGGGCTCAAGCCGGTCTTTAACCTGTATTTGCGTAGGGATGTAAATTCCATCATAGGTTAAAACATTCAAATGCCCCGAAGGAATACTTTCCGACAATAATTTCGGCGCCGGGTAAAAGATAGTATCTGCAATTGCTATATTATTTTTCACTTGCACATTACCTGCATCGGAAGAGAGCACAACGTTTTTCCACTTTTTAATTACATTTGCAATTACATTATTATAAATTTTCTGCGAAGTTAAATTTTGGGAGAGAAATATTTCCAGACCTATTTTCTTAACGCCGTACCTGTTCAATTGATTGATTAACAAAGCATAGTAACTTCGTTTTAACGGCCAATCACCCAAACTTTCAATATCGTGAGCCGAAATATGAACAATAACGATATTGGTATCCAATTTATTTCCGCCGTATGTATAATTAAATACCGAAGTCAGTGTATTATCAAACTTAAATATGCTATTTTTAAATAAAAGAATAACAAGAAATGCCAATAATATTACGGCAATTTTAATATATTTTCGGTAACCGATAATTTTTTCAAACATACGCTGAAAATAGAAAATTAATTTATAAAAGTTAATTTAACAAAAATTCCATATTAATTTTAACCGGAGTTTAAAAATGGAGAGTATAATCAATAGTTTGTTTGTAAAAATTTCAGGAAATCCGGAAAGTCAACCGGTAGTTTTTGTTCACGGTTTTCCATACGATCATCAGATGTGGCAATTCCAGATTGAAGAGTTAGAAAAGCAATTTTATTGTATCACATACGATATAAGAGGCTTGGGAAATAGTTATGTGGGCGACGGTCAATACACGATGGAAGCTTTTGTTTGGGATTTATTTTCGGTAATCGACCGGCTTGAACTGCATGAACCGGTATTGTGCGGGCTTTCGATGGGCGGATATATCTCATTGCGGGCAGTAGAAAAGAACGAAAATAGATTTAAAGCTTTAATTTTGTGCGATACGCGTTCGGAAGCTGATAACAATGCGGGAAAATTGAAAAGAGCTTATGCTATAAATAAAATTAATACTATGGGATTAAATGCTTTTGTGGATGATTTTGTACCCGGTTGTTTTTGGAATGATTCTATTGAAAATAAAAGCGAATTGTTTAACTCCGTTTTAACCCGATCAAAATCCAACAATCCGCTCGGCGTGAAAGGATCGTTAATTGCAATGTTAAGCAGAACGGATACAACCGAGGCTTTGAAAAAATTCAATTTGCCAACGCTTGTTCTTGTTGGCGAGCATGATAGTCTTACTCCGCCGGCGGTAATGAAAAAAATGGCAAAATTAATTTATAAAAGTCAATTTGCTGTTGTACCCGGAGCCGGACACATGTCGCCGTTGGAAAACCCGGATTTTGTGAATGAAAAGATTAAAAATTTTATTGAAAATCTTTGATAGGTTAAGTACTTTTATTTACTTTGAAGAACTTCCAGATATTTATTAACATAATCATCCAATTTTTTCCGCCTGTATTGCATTATAAATCTGGGATGGTCCAGAACTCTTATTTCGTCGAAAAACTTATACTCTTTATTTAACTTCGTCAAATATTTTGCATTTTTCTTACCGAGAGAAATTGCAAATTTACGTTCGGCACCAAATTTTAATTGTTCCTTAATCGAGTCGGCAATAAAAGGCGACATAAAATTCCACAATTCCTTACTATCGTAATAATTAAAATTTTTCCCGTTTTTAATTATTGCCAGCGGATATAACGCCGATAAAAAATATCTCGAGTAAAATTTTTTCGCTCCGCCAAAATGATTTATAACTTTATAAACAAACTCGCTTGAAAGTTCTTTTCTGTTTCCCAAGTTGTTATCAATTTTACAGTATTCCCTCAGCGCAACGGGGTCCGTAAAAGAAATTCCTGTTAATCCCCCGCCAAATCTGCCGGGATTAATTCCCATTATGTAAATCCGTTTTTTCGAATCATTAAAATATTTTGTAAAAAACAGGGTTATAATTTTTTTTACTTCCGGATTTGAATAGGGATTCATAAATTCAATATTATTGGGATGCCGGCTTGGCAAAGTAAGATTATTAAAATAGTGAATTGCTTTTAATGCGAATATATTTTTAGTATTGGTTTTCAATAAAATTCCACTTCATAATCGATAAACTGTCCGTTATCGTAATTAAATTTTGCACTGAAGAATTTATCTTGAAATAACCAGGGAATAAATATCCGGTCGCCGTCCCATAAATTTAATTCGTTTAATTTCCCGTTTGGTATCCATTCCAATTTACCTTCCGGCGAATCTATTAACTCACCTTCAAATTTATCAATCACAAAAAGGAACACATACCAATCCTCTTTTCCGTCAAACATGGGAAAAGTAATGAACCCCTTCATCTTCAAACTTTTTACAATCAGTCCGGATTCTTCCTTAATTTCACGAACGGCGCAATTTTCGGGAGACTCACCGGGTTCAAATTTGCCGCCTAATCCGTTCCATTTACCTTCGTGGTAATCATTTTCTTTTTTATTACGATATAACATTAACGTTTTACCGTCTTTTTGAATATAACAGAGCGTTGCAAGTTTCATTAAAATTCCTATAAGTGATATTTCTCAAGCCGGGTTTGCCAAGCCCAATAATTACAAGTTGGACAAATTGGCAATTCGCCGGTTCTGTTTTCCATATGTAAATTTCTAATTTTTCTGAGCGGTTTGCCTTTCCATATATCTTTTAAATTTTGCTCATTTGCATTTCCTGTTTGTAATTTTTGCTGCCAATCCATACAACAAGCGGAAACTATTCCGTCGGAATTAACAACCATTGATTCCCATAAAGAATAACAAGGGTATCTTTTTTTGGCGGATTCTTTATAATCAAAAACTCCCCATGTTAAATTTTCCCATTCCTGTATTTCAACGTTATAGTTACTCCAAAATTTTTTGAATAATTTTAACTCCTCCTTCATTTCCGGAAATTGTTTTAAATTGATTATTTGAACAATTACTCTCGGTCTCCATGAAAACGATTCTCTTAATTTTAAGAACGTTAAAATATTTTTAATTACACTATCAAAATTTTTACCTCTTACTTTGCCGTAAAAATTTTCGGTAGCCGCACCGATACTAAAATTAACTATATCAATTTTATTTTTTAAAATTGCTTGACTTATTTCCTCTGATAAACGGTGTCCGTTTGTAGTAAGATATACAATATGATTGTTTTTTCTCTTAACCCTTTCCAATATATATTTAATTTCCGGATGTAATAAAGGCTCGCCGTCTTTATGCAACGCAATTCTTCTAATACCGTAATTATCAATTTCGTCCATTATTTTTTCAAACAAATCGATATTCATTATTCCGAATTTTCTTACTTCGTTCCTGAACTCTTTCATATGCGGCGGACAATGAACGCAAGAAAGGTTACAAGAACTAACTACTTCTACATTAATTAATTCAGGGAACTGCATGTCCGGTTCGGGCAACCGTTTGGCGGTTTTCTTAAACTGAAATATCAATTCTCTGCCCAAGTTGTTAGACCTGAGCACATTCGTTACAATTTTTTTTGCATTCATAAATTATCAGAAAATTAATTTGAAAAGCACACAGAATATTTTCAATTAAAAATTACCAAGCCAATGTTTTGTTTTCTACTAAATAATTATTCACATAATCTTCAACTCCGTTTTCCAAAGCTGTTATTTCTTTTTTATACCCTGCTTGTTTAAGTTTTGTTAAATCGGCTTGAGTAAAATATTGGTATTTTGGTTTTAAATATTCCGGCATTTCAATATATTCTATATTGACCGTTTTATTTAAGGAATTAAAAAGTGCGGTTACTAAATCGTTCCAGGATCTCGCTATCCCGGTACCGATATTAAACAACCCGTTTTTGTCTTTATTTTCCATAAAAAATATCGACATCTCTACAGCATCTTTTATATATATAAAATCCCTTAACTGTTCGCCGTTTTTATAATCATCGCGGTAGGATTTAAATAATTTCACTTTGCCTGTTTCCATAATTTGCCCAAAAGCTTTATGAACAACACTTCTCATATCGCCTTTATGGTATTCGTTAGGACCGTAAACATTAAAGTATTTTAGTCCCACTATTTTATTTAATAATCCCTCTTTTTTTGCCCAAAGGTCAAAAAGTTGTTTGGAATAGCCGTACATATTAAGCGGTCGTAATTGCTCAATTCCGTTTTCGTCATCTGAATAACCGGCTTCACCGCCGCCGTAAGTAGCTGCCGAAGAAGCATAGATAAAACGGGCATTATTTTTTA
>JALSTI010000230.1 GCA_026983795.1 Melioribacteraceae bacterium | reverse complement strand
AAGCTTTTATGGAAGAAGCCCTATTTTTGGTACGTCGGGGCATAGGCCTTTATCTCCTTACCCTGTAACCCTTGTCTTGGAGGGTACATTCCATGAGGATACGGGGGAGCAGTTTCCTCAGGACTTAATTGATATAAGGAACGCGCAAATAACTGCTTACTTGGATGCGACGCAGTTCCCTCATAAGAAGTTATTGGATTATGAAGTTAAGACTTTTACTTCCTGGTCGGACCCTGTATGGACATCTATAAAGGGAGGAACTACTCGGAACGGGGAGAACGTTATGTATTCAACATTCGGTAATTCGGATGGCAACGGCATAGATTATGATCTTAACAGTGGCCCTGACCAATACAGAATATTCAACTCAAACTCAACCACAACAACAGACACAAGTCCTAGTGGTAGGATGTCTGAGATTTTTTCATCAATGACAAATACTCAGGGACAAATGAGCGGATATGTTACGACCCCCTCTACGGGGGGGGATATAACTGATGCGGGAAAGAACATGATAGGTTTATCTTATCTGTTTAAGCCAGGCACAAAGTTCTGGGAGAAATAAAAGAATCATGAAAATTCATTTGATTGTAACCGGATATATATCATATTTTTCTGCAAAAATATTATGTCTCAATAAAGTTTTTGGGGAAGCATAATGGTTTCAACAAAATCTTTAACCCTTGAAATTACAAAAGAAGAAGGATATTTACCTTTAACCGGAGAACAAAAAGAAAATATTTCTGAAGCTATTATTAAAGAAATCACCGAGCTTGCGGAGAGATTTGATGGATACTGTAGAATTGAGATTAAAATTGAAATGACAGGGAAAGGAAATGCTTAAAGTAATTGCATCTTTTATATTTTGTTTTTTTCATTCACTAATTAACACTAACAGTCATAAAATCATTCCCTTGTTTTCTCCCTTTTGCAAAGTGGGATTAAGGGAGTTAGAATGAACAACATCAAGAAGGTTGTATCAAAAGTAGCGATACAACCTTCCGTAAATTTCCGAAAATCCAATTATTAAATTGCACTTAAAGATCTATCCAAATCCAAAAGTATATCGTCGGTATTTTCCAATCCGATGGAAAGACGAACTCCGCCGGCGTCGATGTTTCTTTCTGCAAGTTCTTCCGGTGGAACAACCGAATGTGTCATTGATGCGGGATGCTCTATTAATGTTCTTGTATGACCCAAGCTAACGGCGAGCGTCATTGTATAAGCCCTATCGGCTATGTAATTCATTAACACTTTGCCTTTTTCTTTACTCTCGACTGCGTTATTGCCTTTAAGGACGAAGTAAATCAATCCGCCCGGAGCAAAATTACCGTTAAAATCAATCATTTGTTTTTTAGCCAATTCATAAAATTTGAAGCTTTTTAAACCCGGATAATTCACAAATTCAACTTTCGGATGACTATCGAGGAATTCCGCAACGCGTATAGCGCTTTTAACAATTTGTTTTTGTCTAAGTGCCAGCGAAGGTAAACCGTATGTTAATATTGACCATGCGCTTCTGGTATTTAAAACGGCTCCGAAATCTTTACGGTAAAGCATAAGAGCATCTTTATAAATTTTCTTTCCTATTACAGCTCCGCCCATATCCGTGCCGAAACCGCCCATTCCTTTGGTAAGTGAATGCACGACAAAATCCGCTCCCAATTCGATGGGTCGCTGACAAAATGAAGTGGCAAAAGTATTATCAACAACAATGGTAAGTTTTTCTTCTTCGGATCTCTCTTTATTAATTTCATCAACAATTTCTCTTATTGCTTCAATATCAATTATATCCAGATTAGGATTAGCCGGAGTTTCAAAATAAATTACTTTGGAGTTTTTAGTTAGCACCGAATAAATATTCCGGGGATTAGTTAAATCAACGTTCTTCACTGCTATGTTGTATCTGGTATACCAATTTTTGAATAATGAAATTGTACAACCGTACAAAGTATGATGCGCAATTATTTCATCGCCTGTTTTGGTTAAAATTCCCAATACTGCTGAAATTGCTCCCATACCGCTTGTAAATGTAACCGCCATTTCTCCTTTTTCGATAAATGCAAGATTTTCTTCCAGCAAATCTTTGTTAGGCTCTCCCAAACGATCGTAAATAAAAATAGGAGCTTCATCGCCCAAAGCTTTAGTGTTTGCAAACTGCATAAATCCTTCCGCGCCCCTGTCAACAGAATCGAGCCGGAATGTAGTGGAAGATGAAATAGGAGCCGTTACGTGATGTTTGTAATCCCAATGAGGAGAAATATTTTTTCCGTAGATCAATCGGGTATCCATCGAATACTTCGATTCGTCAATTTTGTTTTCTTCCGGTTTGGATTTAATTTCTTCAGTCATTTTTCCCTCCGATTTTTAATTTTCACAAATTTCCGTCAATGGTATTTTTGTCTGATATTTTACTGTAGACATTACAAATGACGTTCTTATTTTTCCGATATTTTCGATTGAAATTAGTTTATGTAATAAAAACTTCTCATAACATTGCATGTTTTCAACAATAACTTTCAAAATAAAATCTTCTTCTCCCGCAATATGATAACATTCCAAAACCTCAGGAAGTTTCTCAATTTCTTTCCAAAAATTTTTAACGCTTTTTGCCGAATGACCCGACATTGAAATTGAAATAAATGCAATTGTTCCTTTACCTACTTTAGCAGGATTAAGAAGCACAACTCTTTTGGAAATAATACCTTTCTGCTCCAATTTTTTTACACGTTCAAATACGGTTGTTGGAGAAAGATTCAACTTTTCGGCTAATTCAACATTTGTAATTGAGCTGTCTTCTTGTAACAGTTCAAGTATTTTTTTGTTAATAGCATCAATTTTTTTCATGATTATTCTGATTTATTTTCGGAATATTTTAATTTTATACTTATAATATACGTTATTTTTGTAAATTAGCCAAATAATAATCGCTTTTCTTGAAATTAAAATGTAATTTTGAACTGAAAAATTCATATCAATTTATATTAACCGGATACTAAAATTCAGCAGCCCGGATTTATCAGTATTAGCGGGCAAGAATAAAATCCGGATACGGAAATTTTCTTTAATTCCATAACGGAAATTTTGTTAATATCAAGCCGGACTGTCTGTTTTTAGCTGAACAAGTTACTGTTTAGTTGAAATAGGAATAAAGTCTGATTATATTTTGAACTTAAATTTAAGGAGGAAAGTTGGAGGCAAAAGTTCTTACCGGCACAAATTTCCCGGATTTAAATCTTTACAGAAAGGGAAAAGTCCGGGATATTTACGATCTCGGCGATTCGTTTTTAATGATATCTACCGACAGACTTTCGGCATTTGACGTAATAATGCAGCAGGGAATTCCGTTGAAAGGGAAAATACTAACGCAAATTTCAAAATTCTGGTTTGAATTCTTTAAAAACGATATTGAAAATCATGTAATTTCGACCGATGTAAATCAATTTCCCGGAGAAGTGCAAAAGCATAAGGCATTTTTAGAAGACAGAACCATGTTGGTTAAAAAAGCGGAAATGATTCCGCTTGAGTGTATTGTGCGCGGATATCTTTCGGGTTCGGGTTGGAAGGATTATAAAGCAACCGGAGAAATTTCCGGAATTAAACTTCCTGCAGGCTTATCCGAATCGGAAAAATTACCCGAGCCGATATTTACACCTTCTACAAAAGCTGAAATAGGTGACCACGACGAAACAATTTCCCATCAAAAAGCAATTGATCTGGTGGGTGAAGAAACCTTTAATTTTTTAAGGGATAATGCAATTTCAATTTATGAAAAAGCAGCCGGATATGCTGAAAGTAAAGGAATTATAATCGCCGATACTAAAATGGAATTCGGATTTGCGGACGGTAAAATTATTCTTATTGACGAATTGTTAACTCCCGACTCCTCACGTTTTTGGCCTGCTGATAAATATGAAACAGGAAGAGCTCAAGACAGTTTCGATAAGCAGTACGTACGCGATTATTTACTTTCTATCAATTTTGATAAAAAACCTCCGGCGCCGGTTTTACCCGAAGAAGTAATTCAAAATACTAGCAAAAAATATCTTGAGGCTTTAGTTAAACTTACCGGGAAATCGATTTAATTATGTCGCCCCAAAAATTGGAAATAGAAAACAGCGATACTTTAAAAATTACATGGAATGATAATTCAGTCGATAAAATTAAATTAGTCGACCTCCGGAAAAACTGTCCGTGCGCAATCTGCACTTCACAACCGGCTGGCTCGGATGAGATGGTTGTTAGAAGATTTACGGATTCCCAGGTTCAAGTTGCTTCAATTAGTCAAGTTGGACAATATGCGATTAATGTTATTTGGCGCGACGGTCACAACACAGGTATTTATGAATTTGATTACCTTAAGGAATTAGCTGAAAAATTAAATAATAATTAATTCCCTTAATTTTTTTTTGTAACTTGAAACAATTTTTCAAATAGCGAATGCTAACTAAATGGTTTTACCGAATCAATTAACTACACTTAGAATAATTCTAACTCCAATTTTCTTTTTCCTGTTTATTTCGGATGATCCTCTGTTAAAACAAATAGCTTTGGTAATTTATTTTGTTGCAGCAATAACGGACTGGTACGACGGATGGTTAGCGAGAAAATTTAATTATATTACCAATTGGGGAAAGTTTATGGATCCTTTAGCCGATAAAATTCTTACTTCCGCTGCATTTTTGGCTTTTGTTATATTAGGCGTATTGGACCTTTGGATGGTAATAATTATTATTTTAAGGGATTTTTATGTAACGGGACTCAGAATTTATGCCGACATTCAAGAAAAATCTTTTATAACAAGTAAATTGGCAAAAGTAAAAACATTTAGTCAAATGATATTCATTTTTTATTTATTAATTGTTTTTACGCTTAAAACGGTCCCGTTTCTCTATTCTAATTTCGGTAATACTTTTGATATTCTTACAAACCGGACTTTAATTTATTATGTAATGCTTGTTATCACCGTTTTTACATTTTATACGGGCGTTACTTATACATTAAATAATAAAAAATTACTTAAACAAATATTAAACTATGAAAGCAAATAAAATTGAAAAGATAATAGGCACCGGATTGCTTTCAGGTTACTTTCCCATATTTCCCGGAACGGCGGGAAGCGTTGTTGCAGTTATAATTTATTTTATTCCCGGATTCGAAAATCCCACCGTTATGCTTATTGCAATTTCACTTTTTACAATTATCGGAATTAACATTGCTACAAAATTCGAAGCCGAATACGGCAAAGATCCTTCTATTTTTACATTGGACGAATTTATCGGTACGTGGATCAGTCTGCTTTTTATTCCGAAAATTTTATGGTTAATAATTTTGGATTTTATTGTTTGGAGGCTGTTAGATATCATTAAACCGTTTCCAGCAAAGCAGTTAGAGAATATTAAAGGCGGAACCGGAGTTATTGCAGATGATGTTGTTTCCGGAATTTATAGTTTAATAATTATGCATATCTTTATATTTTTATTATTATAATTTTCTTAATAATTCTGAATTGAAATGAAAACTTACATTATTACTATCGGCGATGAAATTTTAATCGGTAAAACGCTAAACACAAATGCCGCTTACATCGGTGAAAGACTAACAGCTAACGATTTTCAAATTTATAAAACATCCGTGGTTCCCGATGAGGAAGAAGAAATAATAAAAGAATTCGAAAAAGCTTTCGAAGAATCGGATATTATAATTACCACAGGGGGATTAGGTCCCACGCACGACGATGTAACAAGAGCTTCCGTGGTGAAATTTTTTAACACCGAATTGGTTTTGGATAAAAATGTATTAAACGATATTCATAAACTATTTAAACAAAGGAACCTTAAACCCACTCCCGTTAATGAAGATCAAGCTATGATTCCCAAAATTGCGGTTCCCATTAGGAATGAAAAAGGTACTGCACCCGGTATGTGGATTGAAAAGGATAACAAAATATTCGTTTCTCTTCCCGGCGTTCCTCATGAAATGTCTGCTATGATTGATGATTTTGTCGTTCCCAGATTAATAGAAAAATTCGGCAACCCATCGGAAACAAAAATTACCACTCATTTATTAACCACGGGAATTCCGGAATCTTTTTTGTATGAAAAACTTGGAAACTTGAATGAATTATTAGACGGAGCCAAACTCGCGTTTTTACCGAGTCAATTCGGTGTAAAGTTGAGATTAACGGTAACAGCGGAATCTCAGGAAGCCGCTTCTAATAAGTTATCGGAAATTGAACAGAAAATAAGGGCATTGGCAGGAAGATATATTTATGGTAAAGACGATGATACTTTGGAAAAGGTGATTGGGAAATTGTTAAAGGACAGGGGACTTACAATCTCGGTAGCCGAATCTTGTACCGGCGGATTAATATGCAGCAGAATTACAAACGTTAGCGGAAGCAGTGAATATTTCGAACGCGGATTAATTACATACAGTAACGGAGCCAAAGTGGAACTTTTGAATATTGACGAAGACCTTTTAATTGAACACGGCGCCGTTAGTATTGAGGTCGCACGTTTAATGGCAGACGGAGTAAGAAAAGTTAGCGGTACCGATATCGGTCTTGCAGTTACCGGAATTATGGGTCCCACCGGTGCAACGGAAACCAAGCCTGTAGGACTTGTTTACATTGGTATTTGCAATGAGAAAGTTTGTACCGCTAAAGAATTTAGATTCGGTAATGATCGTTTATTAAATAAGGACAGAACATCTCAAGCCGCTTTGGAAATGCTTAGAAGAACTTTACTAGGCATACCTTATGACGAATAGGTTGTTTATTGCTCTGATTATTCCGGATCCGGTTCTGGATAAAATAATAAATATAAGAGATGAAATTTATTCCGGTAATCATTTTATAAAATGGGAGCCTAAAGAAAAATTACACGTTACCTTAAAATTTTTAGGCAACGTAAATAAAGGCTTGATAAATTCTTTATCCGGAGAACTGAGCTTAATTGCTAACTCCCAAACTCCAATAAACCTCGAGTTTGAAAAGTTCGGTTTATTTTACAGAAAGAAAATTCCTAGAATTCTTTGGGCGGGATTTAAATACAACAAAAATTTAGTTAATTTAAATTTTAAAATAAATTCATCATTGATTAAATTTGGGTTCGAACCGGAAGAGAGAAAATTTAAACCTCACATTACTCTTCTGAGATTGAAAGGGAAGGAAGATTTTAGACGGATCAATAAATTTTTAGAATACCGTTTACCGGATTTATCGTTTACTGCAGACCAAATTGCATTGGTAAAAAGTGAATTATCCCGTGACGGTTCAAAATATTCAATAGTTAAAAGTTTTAAATTAAATAAAATACCGGAGGAAAATTATGGCAACGGATAAAGATCCAAGAGCGAAAATATTGGAAGATACGCTTTACAGTATCGAAAAGATGTACGGTAAAGGCTCAATAATGAAATTAGGCGACGGAGTAATTAATAAAGTCGATTCCATTTCAACGGGTTCTATTTCACTCGATTATGCTTTGGGAATAGGAGGAATTCCGAGAGGAAGAATAATTGAAATATACGGACCCGAATCAAGCGGAAAAACAACGCTTTGTCTGCATATAATTGCCGAAGCACAAAAAAATAACGGAATTGCGGCTTTTATAGACGCCGAACATGCTTTGGATGTTAATTATGCAAAGAAGTTGGGCGTTGACGTAAATAATTTACTAATTTCCCAACCGGATTACGGCGAGCAGGCTTTGGAAATAGTCGATACGTTAGTAAGGAGCAATGCGCTGGATATAATTGTTATCGATTCGGTTGCCGCTCTTGTTCCGCGTTCGGAAATAGAAGGCGATATGGGCGATCCGCAAATGGGAGTTCAAGCAAGACTTATGTCTCAAGCTTTAAGAAAAATTACCGGCGCGGTTAGCAGATCTAAAACAAGCGTGATTTTTACCAATCAATTAAGAAGTAAAATAGGAGTAATGTTCGGAAGCCCCGAAACAACAACCGGTGGAAATGCACTTAAGTTTTACGCTTCCGTTAGAATTGATATACGCAGAATTGCTGCATTGAAAAACGGTCAGGAAATTATTGGAAATAGAACAAAAGTTAAAATTGTTAAAAGTAAAGTTGCGCCTCCGTTCAAAATTGTGGAATTCGATATTTTATATAATCACGGCATAAGTAAAGAAGGCGATTTAATTGATTTGGCGGTTGATAAAGGCTTAGTTAAAAAAAGCGGTGCTTGGTTTACTTTTGACGAAGAAAGATTTCAAGGCAGGGAACAATTCCGACAAGCCTTGATGGATAATCCCGGTCTTTCTCAAAAATTGGAGAAATTGGTAAAAGAAAAATTGGGAATGATTCAAGAAACCGGAAAAGAAGAGAAAAACAAAAACAACGGTAAAAAATAATCATCGATGTTGATTAAAAGCCTGGTAAAAAAAGGCAAAAACGTACTTATTACATTTGATGATGATTCCGAATTGAAAATTTCCGAAGAGGTTGTTCTTAAAAACGGTCTTCGCAAAAATGACGTTCTTTCCGGAACTGAGATTGATTCGCTTAAAGATGAAAATAATAAGTATTTAATTAAATCAAAAGCTTTCGACTTGCTCTCGCGCAGATTGCACTCTAAGGGAGAGCTTAAAAGGAAATTATTAAAGAAAAATTTTCCGCCCGAGCTGATTGCTCCGGTATTAAACGAACTTGAAGCAAAAAATTATCTGAATGATTTTGAATATGCTAAATTATTGTCCGAAGAAAAAATTATCAGAAAGAAAAAAGGGATCTCATTAGTAAGGAAAGAATTAATCGGTAAAAATATCGGCAGGGAAATTATAGACGAAGTTTTGAGCTTATATTCCGATGAACTGCTGTATGAAAATGCATTAGATATTGCCGGGAAAAAATTGAAATATTTGCAAAATTCAGGAGTTGATAAATTTAAAATCATAGGAAAACTAAAATCGTTTCTCGTTTCGCGCGGTAACGATTTTGAAACAATTAACAAAGTTATTCATACTTTATTTCCCGATAAAACCAAGTGAATTATAATGGAAAAATTTAACGGAGTAGATTATTATAACTTGTATGGCTTGCTTTC
>JALSTI010000229.1 GCA_026983795.1 Melioribacteraceae bacterium | reverse complement strand
ATTCCATGTTGCATTGGTACCGAGTAAATCAAAAGCATCTTTTTGTTCTAAAATATCAACATTAACTTGCCACCACTGACGGAAAGAAGATAAAATATTTCCTGAATAACCTGTTGAATTTCTTCCTGTTGCAGATGTGTTAATATAACTGACATTTGTTGTAACTTTTAAGTTTTTCATAATATCATAAGTACCCGTTAAATTAAAGTTATTTTTATTTAACTTACTGTTGGGCATTATTCCTGTTTGACTTAAATTTTGGTATGAAAATCTGTAGGTTGATTTATCTCCTCCGCCTGAAAGTTGAATACTGTTAGAATAGGTTGATGCTTTATTAAAGAAATAATAAGGATCGTGTTCGGCAGCAACCCATGGAGTAGCTTTTCCGTAAGTATCTAATCCGGGGATAAATGCATCCCATTGATAAACCATTAAACTCGGATCAAATTTTTCGCCGAATGAAGCATCTTCATAGGTCGGAACAATGTAATCGTCTGTACCGTCTCCGTTCCAATCCCAGTGTTCAAGTCCGGGATGAATATCATCTCCGTATGTTCCCCAACCGGGTTGAGCAACGCCTGCCCACCAAGTGGCATAACCTGCACCGTATTCTTTTTGATAAGTCGGGAAAGTGCTTTTGTCAACAATTCCGACAGTATAATTACTTGAGAAAGAAACTCCGAGATCCTTATTCTTACTGCCTTTTTTTGTTGTAATAAGAATAACGCCGTTGGCTGCACGAGAGCCGTATAAAGCGGTTGCGGCAGATCCTTTCAATACTGAAATTGATTCAATATCGTTCGGATTAATATCCGATGCTGCATTACCGTAGTCATAGCCGGTTCTTCCGCTTGCTTGGTAAGAATCGTTAAAAATAGTATTGTCAATAGGTATTCCGTCAACAACAAATAAAGCTTGGTTGTTTCCCGTTAATGAGGAAGAACCTCTTATTATAACATTTGTTGAACCGCCGAAATTCGTATTTGTTTGAATTTGAACTCCGGAAACTTTTCCTGACAATGAAGAAGTGAAATCATTTCCTTTGACCATATTAACATCATCGCCTCCGACTTCTTGTACGGCATATCCCAGCGATTTCTTTTCGCGGGAAATACCCAAAGCTGTTACAACAACTTCATCAATAGCTTCACTTGACTGAACAAGTGTAACATCAACAACATTTCCGGTAATAGTTACTTCTTGTGTTTTCATACCGATGTAAGAAAACACTAAAGTGTTAGAACCGTCGGGAACTTCAATAGAGTATGTACCGTTACCGAGGGTCATGGTACCTATTGTTGTTCCTTTCACAAGCACACTGACACCGGGCAACGCTTCTCCAGAATCGTCAATAACTTTACCCGTTATCGTGTTTTGAGCATAAACTTGCAATCCCAATATTGAGAAAATTGCAAATACTAACATTAGTTTTTTCATAAACAAACATTTTTAGTTAAACAATAAAAAATTACATCGCCAAATGTAAATATTTTAATTTGAATTTACAAAATTTTAAATAATTATATTTTAAGTTTCTTTTATTAATTTATTCTTTAAGAAATTTATATATATTTGCAAACTTTAAATTTTAGAACTAAATATTATAATTAAAAAATGGCTACATTACAAAGAATCAGAAATGCAGGACCTATTATTGTTATTGTAATAGGTTTGGCATTAGTTGCGTTTTTATTAGGAGATGTTAATAAATTATTTTCGCGATCGGATCAAAATGTTGCGGAAATAAACGGTACGTCTGTTTCAATACAAGAATATCAGGCACGCTTTAAGAATTATGAAGAAGGAATGAAAATGTTGACCGGTAAATCTTCTTTAGATGAACAAAATCAAAAATACGTTAAAGAGCAAGTTTGGGATAAAATAGTAAAAAATTATTCGCTTTCAAAAACGTATGAAAACTTGGGGCTTGAA
>JALSTI010000228.1 GCA_026983795.1 Melioribacteraceae bacterium | reverse complement strand
TGGAACGGATTTAAGCAGATATAAAATTGTAAAACAGAGTCAGTTTGCTTGCAACAGAATGCACGTTGGAAGAGATAAAAGAATTCCAATTGCTCTTTCGGATAAAGAATATCCTTTCATTGTTTCACCGGCTTATGATGTTTTTGAAATTATTAATACCGATGAATTAGACCCCGAATATTTGATGATGTGGTTTAGCCGAAAAGAATTTGATAGAAACGCTTGGTTTTATACGGATGCCGATGTGCGTGGCGGTTTGAGTTGGGACGCTTTTTGTAGTATTCAACTTCCCATACCAAACATAGAACGCCAAAAAGAAATTGTTGCCGAATACAACACAATAGTAAACCGCATAAAACTAAACGAAGAGCTGAATAAAAAACTTGAAGAAACCGCACAAGCAATTTATAAACGGTGGTTTGTAGAGTTTGAGTTTCCTAATGAAGAAGGCAAAACAACATTATCTGATATTGTTGTACATATAAAAGAAATAGTAAATCCAATAAATGTAAAATTTAACAAATTAATACATTATAGCATTCCCAATTACGATGAAGATGGCTTAGCATCAATAGAAGATAGTAAAGCTATACGCAGTAACAAATATAAGGTAGTACATAACTCAATTTTGGTTTCTAAACTTAATCCTAAATTTTCAAGAGTTTGGAATTTATTTGGAAATGTTGCGGACAATTCTGTTTGCTCGACAGAATTTCAAGTATTGCAACCTAAAAATATTGATTTGTTTGGATATATTTATTTTACATTAAAATCAAATTATGCAATTGATTATTTTTCAAGTAGAGCCACGGGAACAAGCAATAGTCATCAAAGAATTAAACCTAATGAAATTTTAAAAATGCCACTAACTAATTTTTCGAAAAAAAGAGCAAGTGAATTTAGTAGAATTGCCCTAACATTTTTAAAAGAAATAAGATTTAATCTTCAGACAATAGTTAAATTAAAAGAACTAAAAAACTTACTTCTATCAAAAATGACAAAGGTTTAGATTATGGAAATAATAATTAACAGATTAAAATATACATACGAGAAAAACAATAAGGTACGAATCATTATTTCTAAGGAAAATGATTTAGCATATAGTTATAAATGGGATAACTTTATTGATAAATTCATAGGCGATGAAAAAGAAATATTAATTCAATGGGCAGAACAAAATGATATTAAAAACGGAAAATATATTTCTTATGCATTTATTAACAATGAAAAAAAAGAACAATATTTTTCAACACCAATAATAGATTATTTCTTATTCAGGCATCAATGGTTTTCAATTGCCCAAGGATTATTGCTACAGGGTTTTATTGTTGACTTCAATCCTAAGGCATTGTCTTTTTCTTGTTATCAAAAAATAGAAAGCATTAATAACGAATGGGATAAGTATAAACGCTTTGATTTTTATGTAAACGTAAGATTCAATGAAGTTATTCTTAATGTGGGAAGTCAAAATAAATTAATCAGTAAAACCCAAAAATCAATTGCGGAGTTTGACGGGATTGACAATATTAAATTAATTAACGCTCAAAATAAAGTTAAGAGCTCAAAAGATATCCAAAATGGGTTTGTAATTGCCAACTATGAAATAATGAAAAAAATTGGCTTATCAAATAAAGGGGAACCTATTAATTACAGAGAACGATATAAAGAGTTAATAGATTTTTATAATAAACATCTTAAAGAATATGATTTTGATGGATTAAAATTTGTTTCCACAAGTTTTGAAAGCCGTCCTTCAAACAAAGTATCATTCGATAGAAATAAAATGGTATTTAAAAACGGGGACACAGATATTAATCCAATCACCGGGATGAGAAATTATGGGGTTTATAAAGAAGTTCCTAATGCATCAGATGTCAAATTTATTTTTATTTATGAGAATAACGATGATGCAAATAGTTTGTATAAATATCTGAAAAATGGTTACAAAGGATTTCCCGGATTAGAAAGGTATGTGGGTATTCCATTAACATTAGCCAATTCCGAAAAAGACGATAAATCCAAACGCCTACAATATAAATCAAAAGAGACTTTACTTGATGATTTTAGAGCATTTGAAAAGAATGAATTACCCGAAAAAGAACATACCAATTTGTTTGCATTGGTTATCGGTGATTTTGACAAAGATAATCCCGATAAAATTTATTACGAACTGAAATTATCATTGTTAGAGAAAAACATACCGTCACAATTTATTAATTACAGGCACATTAGAAATTCTTCAATATTCAATTATCATTTACCGAATATTTCTATAGGTATTCACGCTAAATTGGGTGGTATTCCTTGGAGAATAAAATCCGATGAAAAAAATGAATTAATAATAGGTTTTAATCAAAAAAGAGGTGTAGATAACAAAAAGTATATTGCCGGTTCGGTATTTTTTGATAATCAAGGATATTTAAAAAGAACTTTCTCTTTTCCCGAAAAAGGGCAAAATGAGCTAATTACAGAATTAAAAAATGCCGTTCAAGCATACATTGATGAAAAGGGAGATGTTGAAAGAATTGTCATTCATTATTACAAAACATTATCCGGAAGAGAAAAAGAAAGAATAGATAAATTATTAAGAGAAAATTTCAAAATTTCCGTTCCTTTTGCTGTTGTAGAAATCAACGATACAAAATCGAGACTTGAGTTGGGATTTGACCCTAAATACAATTTTGGAATGCCCGTTAGTGGTAGTTTCGTAAGGCTATCAAAAAGAGAATATTTGTTATTTAACAATAATCGGTTTAAGGAAGTAGCCCCGGTGGGTGTTAAAGATGTGTTGCCATTAAAAGTTAAAATTCATTTTGCCGATGAATCTGGATTTTCTCATAAAGAATTAATCGAACAAGTTTACGAATTTTCCCGATTAATTTGGAAAGGGTTAAAACAGAGAAGTCAACCTGCAACCTGTTTTTATGCCAAAGAAATAGCAAAATTTAGAGCCAATATCGAAACGGAAATACCACAAAATAAAATTACGCAAGAAACACCTTGGATAATATAAATATGAGTAAAATAGATATAAATACTGCATTTAATAAATCTGTCTTTTTGCTTGGAGCCGGTGCTTCTTACGGAACAAAAGAAAATAGAGTTGGCTGTAAAATGTCGTCTGAAATGTTTAAGGATTTAGAAGAAAAAATTAAAAATCCGGAAGAAAATAAACTATCGGAAGTAGAAGCAGAAACTTTTCGTTTTCTAATTTCAACGTTATATTACCAAAACCAATGGCGTAGTTTAGATAAAAATACGGACTTTTCATATACTCCTAACATAGAAGAATTAGCTTTAATAATCAGACGAATAAAAAACAGAGAGAGCTATTTACCTTATCCGCTTACAGGTAATTGGGCTGATAAACTTATTCAACTTGAAAGTTTATATAAAAAAGAAAATAAAGAAACTTCCCTTTTTAATGAGATTGAATATAAGTTAAAAAGCAAATTTGTACCCAGTTGGTTAACCATAAATGAAAGGGCCTTAAATTTCTTAAAGCCTTTGGTAGATATTATGAGCAATCAAGATTTAATAGAACCTATTGAATTTTTTACTTTAAATTATGATAAGACAATAGAAACTTTTTTACAAAAGGAAGATGTTACACCATATTGTGGTTTTGTATCCGGAGAATGGAAAGGGACAAGAATAAAAGATGTTGATGAAAAGTTTGATAAACTAAGACTAACAAAACTACACGGCTCTTTAGATTGGGTACGATTATTAACATCAGACAGCGTAAAGGAAATTGACAAGTTAGAAAAAGAAGAAGAAAGAGATATAGATAGTACTCATAAGCCTTATATAGTTTTTGGGCACGGGACAAAGACTTTTTCTTTTGATCCGTTTTTTGATATGGTTATAAATTTCAGAGAAAAACTAACTGAGCGTCCTTATATTTTTGCTATTGGCTATAGCTTTTTTGATCCATACATAAATAACTTATTAATTGAAGCACTAAACAATAATCCATACGGTAAACTTTTTATTATCAATCCCAATAATTTTGGATTAAAGGATGTGGAGAATCATAATATTGATTTGGTGAATTTTATTGAAAAAATACAGGAGAATTCATTTTATAGCGAACTACCGGAGTTTAACAGAAAAAAAATTAATGGCACTAATAGAATTATACATTTAGTTAGTAATGGGGGTAAAGAATATATCGGATTTGATGAATTTTTATATAATTATTTCAATAATAATGGTAATCAATTTGTTGAATTAATTAACAAATTTGAAACTGAAAGAGAGAAAGAGGAAAATCCATTTTAACGAGTAAATTATGAACGAAACAAACCGCATAGAATACAAACGAGAACTATTAATCAACTAAACCAAAAATAGAAAAGTATAAAATGACATACAATCCGCAAATACATCATCGCAAATCCATACGCTTAAAAGGATATGATTATTCGCGGGAAGGACTCTATTTTATAACCTTATGCGTTCAAAACCGTTTGCAATTATTTGGAAAAATAGAAAACGGGAAAACAGAATTAAACATATTCGGAAAAATAGCGGAAGAAGAATGGAAAAAATCAACTGAGATACGGAAGAACATATCATTAGGAGAATTTATTACAATGCCGAATCATTTTCACGGAATAATAAAAATCAATTATTCATTAAGCGAAAAAAATCATTCGGGCAAATTTAAATCGCCGACGCAGACAATCGGCGCAATAATAAGAGGATTCAAAGGAGCTACAACGAAAAGAATTAAAATTTTAATCTCCCAAATAAAATCCTCCGCCGCTCAGTCGGCTACGGGCGAATTGCAATTCGCCCCAAACGAATTAGAGAAAATAAAAGCTTTAATCGAAAAAATCGATCCGAATAAATCAATTTGGCAAAGGAATTATTACGAAAGAATAATAAGAGATGATACAGCATATCGGAATATTTCTAATTATATTAGGAATAATCCTAAAAAATGGGAAGAAGATAAATTTAATAATCTTAAATAATTATACTTCAAAGCAGCGGAATAGAATACAAACGGAAATTAACCTATGAAAAACACAATTGTTCATAACGATTACACAAGGGAAATTCCTCCGAAATTTGAGATTTTCCCCGACCGTTTGGAAATAACTTCTTACGGCGGTCTTTTTGAGGGGATGAGTAAAGATGATTTCTTTTCAGGACTTTCCCTACCCAAAAACAAAGAGCTTATGCGTATTTTTAAGGATTTGGATATGGTAGAACAGCTTGGCTCCGGCGTCCCTCGAATTTTAAGAGCTTATTCTAAAGAGTGTTTTGTATTTGGCGACAGTTTTACAAGAATGGTATTTCCTTTGGAAAGTTCACAGAAAAGTTCGGTGGAAAGTTCGGTGAAAAGTTCGGTGAAAAGTTCGGTGAAAATACTTAACCTGATAAGAGAGAATAAAAATATTACTATACCTGAAATTGCTCAAGAGATTGGACTTTCAACCAGAGCAATTGAGAAACAGGTAGCGAAACTGAAAGAACAAAACAAACTGAAACGAATAGGACCGGATAAAGGCGGACATTGGGAAATAATTGAATCATGAAATTCACCGAAGAAAAATTAGAACAAGCGTTTATCGACTTGCTAAAGCAGGAAGATATTCCGCACGTAAACGGCAATTCTATTGCTCGCGATATCGACGAAGTTTTAATAGAAGAAGATTTGAAACAATTTTTACGTTCCCGCTACGGCAGCGATAATATAACTGAAAACGAAATTGAGCAAATTGTAAGAAGATTAAAAACTTACCCCGCTTCCGATTTGTACGAAAGCAACAAATCGATAATGAGTTTAATTTCCGAGGGCTTTATTCTAAAACGTGAAGACCCCGCGGAGAAAGATATTTTTGTTCAGCTTATTGATTATTCGGGATTGATTGATTTTAGAAATTTAAATAAAGAACAATTGGAAAGCATAATTGCAGAAACCCAATTGCCATACGGCAGCGACAGCAATATTTATAAATTTGTAAATCAGCTTGAAATAACAGGAACGGAAAAAAGAATACCGGACGGAATTTTATACATCAACGGATTGCCGCTTGTCGTTTTTGAATTTAAAAGCGCTATAAGAGAAGAAGCGACAATACACGACGCATATATTCAATTGATCGTAAGATATAAACGCGACATTCCAGAGCTTTTTAAATACAACGCTTTCTGCGTTATTAGCGACGGAGTAAATAATAAATCCGGTTCCTTTTTTGCTCCTTACGAATTTTATTACGCTTGGCGAAGAATTGAAGGTATGAAAAGCGAAGTTGACGGCATCGATTCGATGTACACGCTTATTCAGGGAATGTTTAACAAAAACAGATTGCGCGACATAATAAGAAATTTTATTTATTTCCCCGATACTTCAAAAAAAGACGAAAAAATAATTTGCCGTTATCCGCAATATTACGCCGCTAACAGATTGTATCAAAATATAATTAAACATCAGAAACCGGAAGGAGACGGAAAAGGAGGTACATACTTCGGAGCAACCGGTTCCGGTAAAAGTTTTACAATGCTTTTTCTAACGCGGCTTTTAATGAGAAGCGTTCACTTTTCAAGTCCTACAATTGTTTTAATTACCGATAGAACCGACTTGGACGACCAGCTTTCCGCTCAATTTACAAACGCTAAAAAATATATCGGAGACGATAACATTCAAAGCGTTGAAAGCAGAGAGGAATTAAGAACACTTCTTCGGAACAGAAAAAGCGGTGGAGTCTTTTTAACTACAATTCATAAATTTACCGAAGATACAAAGCTTTTAACAGATAGGGAAAATGTTATTTGTATTTCTGACGAGGCGCACAGAAGCCAAACCAATTTGGACCGCAAAATAAAAATAACGGAAAAGGGAGTTGAAAAAACTTTCGGATTTGCGAAATATCTTCACGATTCTCTGCCGAATGCAACTTACGTCGGTTTTACCGGAACGCCTATTGACGCGACTCTTGACGTATTCGGCGAAGTGGTTGACGCTTACACGATGACCGAATCGGTATTTGATGAAATTACGGTTCGCATTGTGTATGAAGGACGCGCCGCAAAGGTTATACTTAAAAACAGCGAACTTGAAAAAATAGAAGAGTACTACGAAAAATGTGCCGAAGAGGGAACGAACGAATATCAAATTGAAGAAAGCAAAAAAGCTACGGCTAATATGAATGCCATTATCGGCGATCCTGACAGATTAAAAGAAGTGGCAAAAGATTTTGTTGAACATTACGAAAAACGGGTAAACGAAGGAGCCTCCGTAAAAGGAAAAGCTATGTTTGTTTGCAGCAGTCGTCCTATTGCTTATGAGTTTTACAAAAATGTTATTGCTTTAAGACCGGAATGGGCGAAGGTAAAAACAGCGGACGACGGCGTTATTCTTAGCGAAAAAGATAAACGTGAAATAAAACCGATGCCGAAAATTAAATTGGTGATGACCCACAGCAAAGACGACCCGAAAGAATTATACGATATGCTCGGCACAAAGGAATATCGTAAAGAACTTGACCGCCAGTTTAAAAATGAAAAGTCCAATTTTAAAATTGCCGTTATTGTTGATATGTGGCTTACCGGATTTGACGTTCCTTCCCTTGATACGATGTATATCGATAAACCGCTCAAACGCCATAATCTGATTCAAACAATTTCGCGAGTAAATAGAAAATATGCAAATAAAAAGAAAGGACTTGTAGTAGATTACATCGGTATCAAAAAGCAGATGAATCTTGCGCTGGCGCATTACAACAAAGCCGATAGTAAAAATTTTGAGGATGTTGAACAATCTGTTGTAGTAGTAAAAGATCATTTGGATTTGCTCGACAAAATATTTCTTAAACCTGCCCGACAAAGACTTGACGGAAGTGGGTTTGATTCGAGTAAATATTTTAAAGGTTCTCCGTTGGAACAACTGCATACGTTAAATATGGCGGCGGAGTATGTTCAGCTTACACAAGAACTTGAAAAACGATTTATGTATTTGGTTAAGCGTTTAAAAGCTGCGTATGATATTTGCGTAGGCAGCGATGAACTAAGTCAACTTGACCGGGATAAAATTCATTTTTATGTTGCCGTTCGTTCCATTGTTTATAAGCTTACAAAAGGTAACGCTCCGGATATTGCACAGATGAATGCGCGTGTGCAGGAAATGATAAAAAACGCTTTGGCAAGCGAAGGCGTAGAGGAAATTTTTAAGCTCGGCGAAGAACATAAAACAGAGCAAGATATTTTTGACGAAGACTATCTTGCTAAAATTGAAAAAATAAAACTTCCGAATACAAAAATTAAATTATTGCAGCAATTGCTGGCAAAGGCAATCGGTGAATTTAAAAAGATAAATAAAATTAAGGGAATAGACTTTACAAAAAAAATGCAGGCGCTTGTGGAAAAATATAACAACCGGAAAGAAGACGACGTTTTGAGAAGCGAGGTGCTTGAAGATTTCACAGATGAAATTATTGATTTATACCATGCATTAAAAAAAGAAAAAGAATCATTTACCGATATGGGAATTGATTTTGAGGAAAAAGCGTTTTATGATATTCTAAAAGCTTTGGCGCATAAATACGATTTCGAATATCCGGAAGATAAACTTATTTTCCTGGCTCAAAAAGTAAAAGTAATTGTTGACGATAAAGCAAAGTATGTTGATTGGAGCAAAAGAGCCGATATCAAAGCGGAATTAAAAGCCGATTTAATTATACTACTTGCGGAGAATGATTATCCGCCTGTTAACAGAGATGAAGTTTACAAAGAAATTTTTGAGCAAGCAGAAAATTTTAAGAAATACAAAACGTGATTAAGTATCTTACTAGCAATTGTCAAATAACAAAAAACCTTCGGAACTAATAATTACTCCGAAGGTTTGTAGGAACATATTCAAAGATAATTAAGAGCTTATTTTTTTAACTCCTCAATTAAAGCAGGAACAACTTCAAAAAGATCTCCGGTAATTCCATAATCCGCAACTTGAAATATAGGAGCATCCGGGTCTTTGTTTATTGCCACAATATATTTTGAAGAACGCATTCCCGCAAGATGTTGAATTGCTCCGGATATTCCAACTGCAATATATAAATTAGGCGAAACGGTTTTT
>JALSTI010000227.1 GCA_026983795.1 Melioribacteraceae bacterium | reverse complement strand
GGTTATGTAAGAGAGTACTTGGTGGAAAGATATTTAAGGGATGCAAAAATTACCGAAATTTATGAGGGAACTTCCGAAATCCAAAAGATTGTTATAGCCCGTGAATTACTAAAGGAAATTAATGGCTAAAATCGTTTCGGTAAAACCGTTGGATAACTATAAAATATTTGTCGAATTTTCTGACGGGTTAAAGGGAGAGTTAAATTTAAAGCATCTTCTTAAACGCAAAGAATATGAAAAATTAAATGATTTGAACGTTTTTAATTCCGTTAGAATAGATGCTAAAACCAAAGATATTATTTGGGACGGGGGAATGAATATTTGTAAGGTAGCTGTTTATAATATGCTTGAACTTAAAAATGAAATGAAAAAATTAAAAATTGATTTAAATAGGTTATGACGAGAATCTTGGTAATATTACTTTTTATCCCGTTTTTAATAAACGCGCAAGTAGATTGGGAAAAATGGAAACCGGAAAACAGAATTTATCAACTGCCGGAAAATCCAAAACGGGATTACAGTATTGATAATTCTAATCTCGGTACAATGGTTCTTACCGGAGTTATTGATTTATATTGGATAACAATTTCGGATGTTGACGGGGATAATTGTCCGTTCCATCCATCGTGTTCAACGTTTTTTGTAAAAGCCGTTAAAAAATCCAATTTGATAAAAGGCGCCTTAATGTTTGCAGACAGATTCACGCGCGATTCGAATTTTTTCAAAAGTAAACATCATTATAAAATTGATGAAACAGGCAGATTTTACGATCCTGTTGATAATTACCTGCTCGAAAAAAACAAAATAGTTTTTATTGATACTTATGGTGATAAGTAGTTCTACATGAAACTGAATAAATCTTTACGAATAGCAATTTTTTTATTTCTTATCCTTGCAAATTTCAGTTGCGATCAAGTTTCCAAATCTATTGTTAGAAAAAAAATTGAACAACATACAACTATTAAAATAATCGGTAATAATTTTATTCTTACAAAAGTGGAAAATACCGGCGCCTTTTTGGGAATGGGTTCTAAATTTAATCCCGCAATAAGGGATTTTCTATTCCTTTGGTTTCCTGCTTTGTTAATACTTTTGGCAATAATTTGGGTTTTTCTGAAAAAGGATATTAACATTAGTTTGCTTATTGCCCTTTCTTTCATTATAGGCGGCGGATTCGGGAATATTTTTGATAGAATTATTTACGGCTCGGTCACGGATTTTTTTCATATAGATTTAGGTATATTCAAAACTGGCATATTTAATCTTGCTGATGTTTCCGTAATGATCGGCATGGTGATTTTATTAATTGATAATTTTCGCCTGAAACGGAAAAAACATAATACAGCATAATCCTAATTTATTGAGTAAGCATATTTTTTTTAGCCCGTAATCATTTTCGGAAAAATTTCCAATAATTAATTTATGAAAAGAAAAACATCCCAAATATCAACAATTTTTTATTTTCTGTTTTTCTTTGTGTTATCAACTTCTTTTGCGCAAGTTGTTTCCAAAACTAATGATTATTTTAATTTGAAAAACAGATTGAAATTTGGAAATTACCTTTTCTGCCAACAAGATTATTTGAGGGCAATTGATGAGTTTAATGCGGTTAATAAAAAAATAAAAAATGATACTCTGGATTTCAAAATAGGATATGCCTTCGAAAAAATGCGAAAGTACGATAAAGCAATTGAAAAATTTAGCGAATTAAATGGGAATAAAAATTTATCCGGTCTCTCCCGTCTTGAAACCGGTAAAATATTTCTTTTGAAAAAAGAGTTTCCGGAAGTATATAAATTATTGATTGATTCGATTGAATATAAAAATAATCTTCGTCAGTATGCCGGAAGACTTAAGTATTTGACTTACCTTTATGATAATAAACCTTTACCGGATTCTTCGAATTATAAACTCTGGTTTTCTTCTAAAGTATTGCCGGATGTAATGAAATTTTACAGACGCAAACAAAATCCCCATTACAAAAGTGAAACTTTGTCGGGAGTACTTTCGGCAATAATACCCGGATTAGGAAAAATTTACGTGGGAGAAATTGGAGACGGAATTACTGCATTATTGTTTAACGGTGTTTTAGGTTTTTTGGCCTATAATAATTTTAAAGCTAATCATAAATTCAGAGCTTGGTTATTTACGGGGTTAACTGCAGTATTTTATGGCGGTAATATTTACGGCTCGGTTGCCGCCGCTCAAATTTATAACTCGGGTGTTAATTTCCGGTTTACGCGGGAATTAAATCTGTTCTCAAAAAAACATAATTACTTTCTTCCTAAATTTAAATTTTTATGTGAATAATTTATAATGTGTAAATATTTATATATTAATGTCTTGTTAATTTTATTTTTGGTCAACAAAACCGGTTTTGCTCAAGTTCCGGAAAATCAGTTAAAATTTGCAGATTCATTATTTAAAGCGCAAAACTATTTTGATGCAATAACCGAATACAAACGTTTATTGTTTTTTGACGGAAATAACGAATATGATTTTTCCGCAAATTACAAAATAGCTTTAGCCTACAAATTCGGCGCTAAATATGGTTCTGCAATAAATTATTTTAGAATTGCAAGTAACTATGCCAAGTTGCCGGAACAAAAATTTAATATTGAGTTAATGATTGTAAGAACCAATATTTTAAGAGGCACAGAAAATGTTGCCCTGCAAATGTTGGATGATTTAATGAAACAAGCCGGAACTGTATCGAAAAAAAAAGAAATATACTATTGGCGCGGATGGGCTTATATGTTCAAAGATGATTGGGAAAATGCTTCTAAAAGTTTTGCGCAAATTAATCCCAACCATAAACTCAAATTACTCTGCGATAAAGTAAATGATGAAAAATATTCTGTTACTTTTGCTAAAGTAATTTCTTATATTTTGCCAGGTTTTGGTCAGTTTTATACCGGTCATTATTTGTCCGGATTATTATCGCTCGGATGGAATGTTTTATGGGGTTATACAACGGTAAATGCATTTGCCAGCGACAGAATTTTTGACGGGCTTGTAATTGCAAATTTATTGTGGTTCAGATTTTACAGAGGAAATTTTCAAAATGCCGAAAAATTTGCGAAACAGGAAAATTTAAAAATAACTAATAAAGCTTTATACAAAATTCAAACAGAGTATAGGGGATTAAAACCTTGAATATAACGGAAGATGAACTAAGACAAATTACCTTACAAGCAATTGATGAGTTGGGCGAAAAGGCTTCGCCGGAAACGGTTAAAAAAGTTGTTACTGAAATTATTCAAAAATCGGGCGAAACTGTTGTTGATAATACCGCAAAACAAACGGAATCCGGCAAGGTAATTCTAACTTCGTTCGGTTTAAATCATCCGGGAATTGTTGCCGGAATTACTCAAACACTTGCTGGAACCAATTGCGATATAATGGATATAAGTCAAAAAATTCTTTCGGATTTTTATACTATGATTATGGTTGTAGATATTTCCAATGCAAACGTAACTTTACAAGAACTTCAGCAAAAAATGAATGCCGTTGCCGATAAACTGAAAATTAAAATCTATATTCAACACGAAGATGTATTTAAACACATGCACCGCGTATAAATAACTCAAGAGGAAAATATGCCTTACGAATTTGAAGAGATTCTTGAAACAATTAAAATGACGGAAGTCGAACATTTCGATATCAGAACTGTTACGATGGGTATAAGTTTGAGAGATTGTTACGATAGAAATATTGAAGTAACCAAAGAAAAAATTTATTCTAAAATTATTAAACATGCAAAAAACCATGTTAAATACGCCGAGCAAATAGAAGCACAATTCGGAATTAAAATTGCTAATAAAAGAATTGCAGTAACACCAATTTCAATTCCCTTCGATGCTTTTTCTTCTAAAGATTTTATAGAAATTGCAAAAACTTTAGATAAAGCTGCCGGAGACGTTGGCGTTGATTATTTGGCGGGTTTTTCGGCTTTGGTTCAAAAGGGATTTACTAACGGGGACTTGGAAATGATTAACGCTATCCCTTATGCTTTGGCGGAAACAAAAAGAATTACTTCCAGCGTTAACGTTGCTTCCACAAAAGCCGGAATTAATATGGAAGCTGTAAATTTGATGGCAAAAGTCGTTAAAAAAACAGCCGAATTAACTAAGGAACACGATTCAATCGGTTGCGCAAAATTAGTGGTTTTTTGTAACATTCCCGAAGATAATCCATTTGTCGCCGGAGCATTTCACGGCGTTTCGGAACCTGAAGTAACAATTAATATGGGAATAAGCGGACCCGGAGTGGTGTTGGACGCTATTAAAAATGCCGGGTTTACGGATTTGAATACATTGGCTGAAATAATAAAAAAAACTGCTTTTAAAATAACAAGAGCCGGCGAATTGCTTGGTAAAAAAGTTGCCCAAATGCATGGAGTCCCATTCGGTATTGTAGATATTTCGCTCGCTCCAACTCCTGCCGAGGGTGATAGTATTGCGGATGTTCTAAAGGCAATGGGAGTTGAAGATGTTGGCGCACCTGGAACTACAGCCGCATTGGCTATGTTGAATGATTCGGTTAAAAAAGGCGGATTGATGGCTAGTACTTCGGTTGGCGGTATGAGCGGAGCGTTTATTCCGGTTAGCGAAGATCAAGGAATGATTGACGCTGCTAAAGCGGGGCATTTGTCAATTGAAAAACTGGAGGCTATGACCTCAGTTTGCTCTGTCGGTCTCGATATGATTGCAATTCCGGGTGATACTTCAGCGGAATCGATTGCGGGAATTATAGCCGATGAATGTGCAATTGGAATAATAAACGATAAAACCACTTCGGCAAGATTAATTCCGGCTTACGGAAAGAAAGTAGGCGACTATGTGGATTACGGTGGATTATTAGGTAAAGCTCCTGTTATTCCCGTAAGCACACTGAATTCTAAAAATTTTGTTAGCCGGGGCGGAAGAATTCCCGCTCCTATGAGAAGCTTAACTAATTAATAAATTAAAGGAGGAAGAATGACAAACGGAACAAAAATCGGCTGCGGCGTTGGTCTTGCAATTTTAGTTGTTATTATTGGATTCGTTTTGTGGGGAGTTGGCGTTTATAATAACTTGGTTTCCTTAGATGAGGAAGTTCAACAAGCTTGGAGCCAAGTGGAAAACCAATACCAAAGAAGAGCCGATCTTATTCCAAATTTGGTTAATACGGTTAAAGGTGTTGCTAATTTTGAAAAAGAAACATATACGGCGGTTACGGAAGCGCGCGCAAAAGTTAATCAAATTAAACTTACACCAGAGTTATTAAACAATCCCGCGGCATTTCAAAAATTTCAAGCTGCCCAAGATGGTTTAAGCAGCGCCCTTTCACGTTTGCTGGTTACTGTCGAAAGATATCCCGAATTAAAAGCAAATGAAAATTTCCTTCAACTTCAAGCTCAACTTGAAGGTACGGAAAATAGAATCTCGGTTGAGAGAAGAAAATTTAACCAAGTAGTTCAAAAATATAATACAACAATTAGAAGATTCCCTGCTAATTTTATTGCTAACTTTGCCGGATTCAGGGAAAAACCATATTTTAAAGCTGTTGCGGGTGCCGAAAAAGCCCCTAAAGTTCAATTTTGATATGAAAATTAAAAGCGTAATTATTTATTTATTGTTTGTCGTTCCGGTTTGGGCTCAACCGGAAATTCCGGTTTTAAAAAACTATGCAAATGATTTTACAAACACATTAACGCAATCGCAATTAGCCGGTATTGATAATGCGTTAAGAACTTTTGATGATTCAACTTCAACACAGATTGTTTTTTTGATGATAAATACATTAAACGGATATCCCATTGAAATGTATGCGAATGAAACTGCAGAGAAAAACAAAATAGGTACTAAAGAAAATAGTAATGGCGTGCTCTTTTTAGTTGTGAAAAAAGACAGAAAAATGAGAATAGAAGTTGGATACGGATTGGAAGGCGCATTACCGGATGCCCTGGCAAGTTCAATTTTGCGGAATGAAGTCCGCCCGTATTTTAGGCGGAATGATTATTATCACGGAGTGGTTGCCGGATTAAACGCAATAATTTTAGCTACCAAAGGTGAATATAGAGTAAAAAAAGAGAGAAGAAACCCAAATTCCATGTCACCTATTTTCTGGTTTATTTTAATCACGTTCCTGATAATGTTATTGAGATCGCGACGTGGCGGAAGAGGCGGACCGGGAGGAATAATATTTTACGGCGGAGGATTCGGAAGCAGTGGGGGATTCAGTAGCGGCGGAGGTTTCGGAGGCGGATTTTCCGGAGGCGGCGGCTCTTTCGGCGGCGGCGGAGCCAGCGGAAGTTGGTAAATTTTTCTTTGCTTTATCCTGTAAAATAAAACCGATTTGTCTTGTATTTTGTTAACCGATTTTTTATTATTGAGTTGCTTGTGGATAAGTTTTTATTAGGAATTTCACTTTTTAATGACGCAGATTATTTTTCTGCACACGATGCGTTTGAAGATGAATGGCGGGGGTGTAATAATAACGATAAATTGTTCTTTCAAGGTTTAACGCAAATTGCAGTAGGTTCTTTTCACTTTGCTAGCGGTAATTATAAGGGATCACTAAGTCAATTTAAAAAAGGTGTAACGAAACTACGGCAATATTTACCCGATTATAAAAATGTTGACCTTAGTTTATTGATTGAAAATATCACTGAAATTATTGATATTTTAGAATCGAATTTTGATAAAAAAGTAAATATGAATCAAATTGATATTCCAAAAATTTTGATGGTTAAAACTAACTAAATAAACTAATTTTCTAAAGGAGAATTGCCATGGCAATTATGATAACTGACGAATGTATTAACTGCGGAGCATGCGAACCAGAATGTCCCAATAACGCTATTTATGAAGGTGGTGCCGAATGGGAATTGGGCGGCAAAACATACGGACCGGATGACCCCGCACCTTCAGGAGCAACGGGTTTTTACTCGGATGAATTTTATTACATTGTACCAGATAAATGTACAGAATGCGTTGGGTTTTACGATGAACCTCAGTGCGCTTCTGTTTGTCCTGTTGATTGCTGTGTTCCCGATCCGAATCATGTTGAAGATAAAGATGCTCTTATGGCTAAAAAAGAACATCTTGATGAAATAGAGCACCGAAGCTAATTATATACTTATTTGTTTTTAACAACCGTAATAACATTGTGTTATTGCGGTTTTTTATTTTAAATGTAAATAAGTTATCTTTATTCTTAAAACGGAGCGCTTAAATGAAAATAGGAAAATATAATTTGCACCTCGTTTCAACAGGAACTTTTGGACTTGACGGTGGAGCAATGTTTGGAATTATTCCAAAACCTTTATGGGAAAAAACTAATCCTGCAGATGAAAAAAACAGAATCCAATTAGGTGTTAGGTGTTTGCTCCTTGAATCCGGTTCAAAAAAAATTTTAATCGATACCGGAATGGGAACAAATTGGAATGAAAAATTTGTTTCAATTTATAAAGTTGATCAACAATCAAATAATTTATTTAATTCCCTCGAAAATTTTGGAGTAAAACCGGAAGAAATTACGGATGTGATTTTAACTCATCTCCATTTCGATCATACAGGCGGTTCTACTAAGCTTGAGAATGATAAATTCATTCCAACTTTTTCTAATGCGACTTATCATACTCAAAAAAAACATTTTGATTGGGCTGTTAATCCATCCGATAAAGACAGAGGGAGTTTTATTAAAGAGAGATTTTTACCGTTGTACGATGAAGGAGTTTTGAATTTGATAGATGGCGAAAGCCACTTTGATGATGAAATTGAATTTATTCTGATAAACGGACATACTTTCTTTCAGCAAATGATAAAATTATCCGATTCGTCTAATACGTTTCTATTTTGCGGTGATCTAATTCCAACAGCATCGCACGTGCCAATTCCTTATGTGATGGGATACGATATTCAACCGTTAGTAACAATTGAAGAGAAGAAAAAATATTTAACTCAAGCGGTTGATGAAAATTGGAAACTGATTTTTGAGCATGATCCAATAACCGTTGCTGCCACAATAGCTAAAACCGACAAAGGGTTTAAGGTAAAAGAAAGATTTGATAATTTAATATGAAAACAGAAAATGGTTTCGAAAAGATTTGTCATATTTCCGATCTTAAAGAAAAAACAGGTAAAAGGTTTTTTGTAAACGATACCGATATAGCTGTTTTTAAAGTTGATGGTGAAATTTTTGCGGTCGGTAATATTTGTCCCCACCAAAAAACTCCTCTCATGTTTGAGGGAATTATAGAAAACTGTAATGTTATTTGTCCGGTTCATGGATGGGAGTTCAATTTGAAAGACGGCACTAAACCAAGCGGTAGTAAAGGATTGGATACATACAAAGTAAACTTGATAAACGATTTTGTATATGTTAAAGTTTTATCTAAAAAACTTAATTGGTAGCTTGATACCTCGAAATTTGTAAAATATATCTGATGAAATTAACCAACGAAATTGTAATAAAACTTGCTGGGGAAATCGGATTTGATTTAATCGGATTTTCGGAAGCTGTTAAACTTGAAAAAGAAGCGAATCTTTTGGAAGAATGGTTGTCCGCCGGTTTTCAAGCCGGTATGGAATATATGGAAAGGAATACAGATAAGAGAAAAGATATTAAATCCGTTTTGCCCGGAGCTAAAAGCGTGATTACTCTTGTTATTAATTATTACGTTGATGAAGATTTCTCAAACAATACGGAATCCGGGAAAATTTCCCGCTATGCTTGGGGTAAAGACTACCATCTTATAATTTGGGAAAAATTAAAAATATTTGAATTGGAATTAAAAAAAATCGATTCCGGTTTTGTATCGAAATCGTATGTGGATACCGGTCCGGTGATGGATAAGGCATGGGCAAAAAAAGCAGGTATAGGATGGATTGGTAAACACTCAAATCTTATTACCCGGGAATTCGGAAGCTGGGTATTTATTGCAAACGTTATTACAAATATTGAATTTGAGTACAATGAACCTATTCCCGACTTTTGCGGAACTTGCCGCAGGTGTATAGACGCTTGCCCTACAAACGCAATAGTTAAAGATTATGTGGTCGATTCTAATAAATGTATATCTTATTTAACAATTGAAAACAAAAATGAAATTCCCGGGGAATTTAAAGGGAATTTTGATAATTGGCT
>JALSTI010000226.1 GCA_026983795.1 Melioribacteraceae bacterium | reverse complement strand
ATGTGATTTTACATATATAACCAGGCTTTTAAATAAGCCCAACTTTTTTAAAAAGTTGGGCTTATAAATTCTACTCTCTTTTGTCATGCCGGTTTGCGACAGCAATACCGGCATCTCATGATTTATTTCCACCTATAAGGTCATCATACAAATCTTTCCATTCTGGATTCATTTTTTTTATTAAATTTTCTTTGTACTCTCTTTTCCATTTTTTTATTCTCTTCTCTTGCGCTATTGCACTTTCTATGCTGTTTGTCTCTTGATACCATACTAATTTGTGACATTTATATTTTTTTGTGAACCCTTCTACTAAATTATTCTTGTGCTCATAGACTCGTCTTATTAAATTATTTGTCACTCCTGTATATAGTACCGTATTATTTTTATTGGTCATTATATAAACATAATATCTTTTCATATATGTAAAAATATTTAATTCTTTTTTGAGATTCCGGTCTTTGTCTTGCAACAAAACCGGAATGACATGTTATTTCCTATTCATGTAAATTAGTAAACAATGCTCTTTGTCATGCCGGTTTGCGACAGCAATACCGGCATCTCATTATTCGTTCTTTTTGAGATTCCGGCATTCCGCTCCGCTCCAGCCGGAATGACAGTATAATTTTGTCTTGCGACAAAACCGGAATGACATGTTATCTACTTGGTAGCAATAAAAAACCCAACTTTTTAAGTCTATGCCGGGAAACAAAAATAGTTGGGTTTTTCGTAACGTGAACGGTATTAGTGATTATGTTTTAATTATTAAAAATCCCATCTTATAAAAAGATGTGATTTTGTGTAAATAAGCCCGGATTAAAAGTTGGGTTTGTAAAGACTAATCTTCTCAGGAATGTAGTGGACCTAATTTAATTTTAATCTTAAATCACCGACAGGCCAGCGTGCGCGCAGATTTAAAGTATCTGGATAAAAGCCGAATTTCTCTGACGGTCGGAAAGGATATACTTTACCGTAACTATAAATTTTATTTGAATCGGAGTCTATAAAATACCATAATAAATATTTGCCCGGATAAACCTTGGAAAAATTAAATTTTCCGTTATCGATGTTGCCATTATATTTTAAATTATTTTTCTCAGCGGATATAAGCTGAATAACAAGATGTTTTAAACCATCTTCCGGTTTTATAATTTTCCCGGAAGCTCCGGTAAAATTTAATTTGTTAACACTTTCAAATTTATAATTGATTGTTGTATCCGATTTATTTCCCGCTACATCAGTTATAACGTTAAGATTAAAATCAACGGAATAAGTTCTTTGGGATTTTAATTTAATACCCGGAATTATATTAAACGAAGCGTCGTCTATGGCTTCTATTTTTACCGGAATATTTTTGTTTTGCGCTTTCATGGTTAAACCGGATTCAAGTCTATCTCTGGGAACAGCATCGTTAAAATTTACGGTTATAACCGGATTATCCAAATCCAAAAGATTCCCTTCGTAATTGCTTCCAATTTTAATTATTTTAATTGCAGTTGTATCTTTTTTATCGGTAACGGCAAAATCCATTTGTTGATTTACCAATATATTATTTGATTTATCGGTTATTGAATCCGCAATAAGAAAATAATCATTGTTTAATTCCAATGTTGAATCAATCACTAAAAAATATTTTTCCGGTCCGCCTTTAGCTTTATAAAAATAACCCGGGACTATTTTATTGTGAGATGTTGAGTCATAAATTAAAAAGTTTTTCGCCGAAACTTTACTGCTGTCAATAGGTTCATCCATTTCAATTAAAAGATGATTTGCATCGGTCATTATAACTTTGGATATTTGAGGTTCAACCGTATCCTCTTTAGTAAGTTTAAAATTCAAACCATTGAATACGGTATCATTTTTGGTAAGCGTCACATCTTCAAACGGTGCGCCGTACCAGTCATCGCCAATGTTGTAGAGCAAGTCTTTGAATTTATCTTTTATTGCAAAAACCCTGTATTTATCGTAGGTTAAGCCAAGTAAACTATAATTGCCGTCAAGTCCGGCTTGAGTAATATAATCCGGTTTTGTTTTTATGGGATTTACATTTGAAGAATCCAACCTGTAAGCAAAAATCATTACGCCATCTATTTTATTGGCAAAAACTTTACCGTTAATTTCTCCTTTGTCAATTTCATTACCGGTGGAAAAAGCAAATACGAAAGCGTCCGCCATTTTATTCGCGTTGTGTAAATCTTTTACGTTAGTACCGACCGAAATTGTGTAAGTGGTATTTTTTTTCAATGAATCTTTGAAAATAATATCAACCGATTTACCGCTCCATTCATATTTCATACCGCCTTCAATATAAGGGGAAACGAAAACCGCTTCTTGAACGCTCCGTTTATCAACATATTCCGAGAATTCGAGTTCTATATGATCGTCATTAAAATTAACGGTATTATTTGGCGGATACACATTAACAATCTCGGGCGGAATTCTGTCAACCTCGCCACCCGGCGGCGGCAATTGGTTTGCACACTTACTAAGAAATATGATAAATAAAATTGCACCGACCAGTTTTAATTTATTCAACGGTTTGATTTCCTCCACGCTCTGTAATGCATTACATTTTTCAGGTGCTGCCTCGATGTTTTCGAAAACACATGACCGCCTTTCCCGTCGGCTACAAAATACAAATATTTATGCTGTTCGGGATAAAGAGCCGCCATTATTGCATCTTTGCCCGGATTATTTATCGGCGAGGGCGGTAATCCACGATATTTATAAGTGTTATATGGAGAATCGATTTCCAAATCTTTATAATATATTTTATTGACTTTTCTCCTTCTATGCCGAATAATATATTGTATTGTGGGATCGGCTTGAAGCCGCATTCCCCTTTTTAACCTGTTATAATAAACTCCCGAAATTCTTTTAAACTCCTCAACTTTATTCGATTCCCCGTCTATAATTGATGCCAAAGTTAAAATTTGATTTTCGTTCATTTTTAATTCCTTCATTCGCTTTTGAATATCAGGATTGGAGAATAATTTTTGCATCTCATTTACCAAACGGCTAATAATTTCCTTTTCCGTACTGCCTTCGTAAAAATAATAAGTGTCCGGTAATAAATATCCTTCCAAGTTGTTAACATTCAGTCCCAATGATTTAATAAATTTTTTATCCCTGCTCAGCTTCATAAATTTTTTCGCATTAATTCCAACTTTATAGGCAAGTAAATCCGCTAATTTTTCTTGCCATATACCTTCTTGAATTGTTACAAGCTTTTGAGGGAGAGGCATTCCTTCGGATAAAATGTCGCACAGTTTAACGTAACTTATTCCGCTTTTAATTTTATACTTACCGGCTTTTAATTTACCGCTTGCCCCGGTTATCCAAGCGGCAATTTTCATGTTTGTCTTGCTTGGAATTGCTCCTAATGAATATAAGGTATCGATAACGGAATTTAAAGTTTGACCTTTTTTTACTTGAAAATCTATTTCGGTTTTATTCTTAAAATAATTCGGCGTATAGAATGTAACAACCAATACACCCAAAACAAAGCCAAATATACCGGCAATTAAATACGCTTCATGTTCTAATAATGATTTAATCATACGGAAAATTTATTTTACAATTTAATTTGAGCTGAAAATATATAAAATATTGAGATGAGAAGTATTAATCCAAATTTAACATTGCCAATTATTAGTTACCGGTGAGCGCAAAAATATTTGTAAAGTTAAACTCACTATTGATCTAATTATATTAGCAAAAAAGATAAATTTGAGAGGAAAGGATTACACTAACAATGTAAATTAATTAAATCAATTAGGTAATTGCACGGCACTTGCACTCATAACCGGTAAATGATTTCTGTGATAAACGACGATATAATAATTGCCGTTGGGAACACCTGAAAAAGAGACTTTGCTTACACCGTCCAAATCAACTATTTTGCCGTCTGCTCTAACAAAAGCCGCCCGTTTTTTAACACCGGAGGCAGCTGACAAATCCGACCTTAATTCAATCAATACCCAATCGACTATTGCAGACGTTGAATTCGGGATTGACGTAACACGCTCTGCACCACTAAAGAAATACGGAGCTTGATCGTATGGCTGTGTTAAAGGCAAGGCTCCATTATTTTTTAAGTCTGCCGACATTTGATTTCCGGAAAGATAAGGACCTTCTAAAAATATTTTAATATCCGCCAGTAAATTATTTTCATTACAATAGCCTTTGCCTATAATTCCATTATTATATTGCTGCTGAATTTCGGAACTGCCCAGAGCTCTATCATAAATTGCAGTTTCATCCAATTTTCCATTGTAGTAATATTGATTATCATAACATCCAAACGACAAAGGATTTGTACCTGAAAAATCACCGTTAAAAGTTGCCGATATAGTATTTTCCAAAATACCGTCAACGTAAATCTTCATTTCGCCTGTATCGAAATTTTTTACTCCAACTATATGATGCCAGTTTCCATCAATTATATTACTGGTTCCGGCAACTTCATAAATATCGTTGGCGGAAGATCTAAAACTGAATCTGGCAAATCCGTCGTTTACATTCATACCTAACCACCAAGAAGTAGAACCCGGATTATACTTTCCCAAAAAAACTTTATTCCCGGTGCCTGTTTGAGAAGTTTTAATCCAAGTTTCAACTGTAAAGTTAAGTGCATTACCAAAATTTAAGCTGTAATTATCAGGGATTAATACTTTATCATCAATACCGTCAAAATACAAGGCACCATTATTCATTCCTGTTGTGTCCGCGGGACATGTAGAGCCGCTGCAGTTTCCGTCATTTATATTGAGTTTATCGGATATAGTAGAAAAAGTTCCCTTCTCATTCATCTGCCAATAAGAAATCATATTATCAGGGCAATTTTGGAAATACGAATTTAATGTAGTAAACCATTTATAAGCCATTTTATTATAGCCATTATCATTTGGATGTATTCCATCAGATAGATCGTCCGGATATTGTAATGCAGCTTCCTGATTTAAAACTATTATTTTATCTCCCATTGCAATACGGTTGTCTGCCATTTGCTGTAATTCCAAATTAAAGGCGGTAGTGGTATCAGTTTCATTCACTGTGGT
This sequence comes from Melioribacteraceae bacterium, assembly GCA_026983795.1. Classification (GTDB taxonomy): domain Bacteria; phylum Bacteroidota; class Ignavibacteria; order Ignavibacteriales; family Melioribacteraceae; genus BMS3ABIN04. The sequence goes on along the minus strand of JALSTI010000226.1, from coordinate 4,079 downwards.
TGTAGTTGCGTCATCTGTCCTATTTATAATTCTGGCAAGAAATACCGGGATTACAACTGCATTATCAGATTCAAATTTATCTATGGAATCAAGGATTGAGCTTACATCGTTTACCTGCTGTAAACTGGTTTGGTTAGGGTCTTGACTAAATGCTGTTAACTCTCCAAGATCATTCGTGCCGATATGCAGCAAAATGTAATCGGGAGTATTTTTGGTCAACCATGAATAAACGCTATCATCAATGGATAACCATGAAAAATTAAGATGGTGTGCATGCCATCCGCCGTGTCCTTCATTATCTTTGTCAAAATCGTTTGGAATTCCATCTTGCTGAGAGCCCACAAAATCAAAATTATATAAGTGTGCATTCAGCAATGAATCCAATGTTCTTCGATACCCCGTTTCATTTGAACTTCCCACAACCCCCTCCGTAATCGAATTTCCCAGAGGCATAATACGAACAGCAGCGCCTGAAACTTTCGAAGTATTCCGAAAAGACTTTTGATTTGCTTTAACTTGACTTCTAATAATAAACGGTTGGGAATTGATATAAAATAAAGAGGGATTCACAACATCAGTGATCCGGATAAAAACTTTCTGATATTCGAAGTTGGGAACTTTCCATATAAAATATGAAGGGTGGGCAGTTAGATTTGAAACTATTTCACGCCAGGTATTTCCATCATCAATGGAATACTCAAGTTTTATCTTATCGATATTAATGGAAGTCCATGTAACAACTAATTCCGAACCACTTTTATAAACCTCGTTTCCGGTAGGCGATGTTAAAGTAATATTACCGTTTTGTGCAAATAAATTTATATTTATAATTACAAAAAATATTGCAAATAAAAACCAACTATGTTTGATATTTATACTTTTAATAGCTTCTCCCAATTATTTTGCTTTTAAATTTTAAATTGAAGAATATTCTAACAATAATCAACTAAATTATATTTTTACTTTAGTTTTGAATTATTAAAAATCCCATCTTATGAAAAGATGTGATTTTAGATATATAACCAGGCTTTTAAATAAGCCCAACTTTCATTTTTGTCATGCCGGTTTGCTGCGAATGCAGGAATACCGGCATCTCTTAATTCGTTCTTTTTGAGATTCCGGCATTCCGCTTCGCTCCAGCCGGAATGACATGTTCTATTATTTTATCTGACTCAAGTTGACCTCTGAATTTTATAAACCGTTAAAACGTTTATAAAATTAAGGTTTCCGGTGCCCTTAACCCACGACTTCAGTCGTGGGTTAATAAGCAAAACTAATTAACAATAACCGTTTCAACGGTTTTTTAATAACTAAATTTTGAAACAGGCAACTTGAGTTACCTGAATAAAAACATTATTTCGATAAATGAATTTTCTGCGAGCTCATAACCGCCAAATGATTTCTATGTTTTATCACAATGTAATAATCATCTTCGGCTACATTAAAACTTATATTGCCGCCCGTGTGCGGATCGATTAGTTTACCTGACTTATTAACAATTACCGATTGACTTATTACATTAACAGCAGTTGAAGGATCCGGATTATCCGGATCGGTATCTTTCCTAAGCGTGACTAAAATCCAATCTATGGCATCTTGCGGTAATACAGTTATTGTATCCGGCGCTTCAGGGTAAGGCGAAGTTAAAGGAATAGCAAACGACGAACCGACAGCCATTGAATGCGAACCTGTATTGTATGGTCCTTCCAGAAAAATTTTTATATCGGCAAATTTACCGGAATAAATTACTTCGATATCCGTAGTATCCGTTATTTGTTGATTCTCTTGCAGCTTAGCTACAATTTTAAATTGTCCCGCAAGGCTATCTGAAACAAACAATGTATCTTTATCATTTGAATTAAACGAGAATCCGTTATCGCTCATAAACTTTGCCGTACTGCTGCCTATAACCGACATTATATAATTTCCGGTATACGAAACGGGATTATCGAACGTATCCTTTACCGCCGCTTCGACTTTTATACTGTCGCCGTCGTAAGCAGGCAAGGTATCGAGAACGGTTAAAATAATTTTGTTTACATACGCAGCTTTCAAAGGTAAAACTATAGTATCCGCCAGCGTAGTTGAATAATTTACTTTTATGGAATCCGATTTATAAGAAACGGAAGTGCTTGCAGTGTATTGATCTTTTGCCACTCCGGCAGAATCGGTCGCGACAGAAATATTTTGCAATGAATTACTAAAGTGCCCGTTTCCGCTAAGAGCTTTAAATGTGATAAGCGAATCCGGTATTCTATTGTGAAAAGTATCTTCCAATGCAGCTTGCAATAACCGGGAACCACCTACGGTAATACTATCCTGACTTGATAGTATTACCAAATACTTTGGATTTGACGGAATAATATCAATTTGGGAAGATGCCGAAACAGATGGATTGGACGACAACTTTGCCGTTAAATTAAAACTACCCGCCGTTGTATCTATAACAACTACCGTATCACGATCGCTTCCGTTAAAATTTCTATTTGCAGAAGGCAAAACATACGCAGTAGAACTTCCGGTAATTTCCAAAGAATAATTATAATAATTACTATGCGGATTGCCGAATTCGTCTTTGGCAATAACCTCTATGCGAACCGAGTCGCCCGCTTGAGCCGGTAAAGTATCTAATACATTCATCTCAAGGGATGCGATTTCAACTTTTTTGGATAATGACATTCCCGATATAGAAACCGTTCCGCCGGAATAATCGGAACAATAAAATTCAATGTCCATAACCGATAAAGTATCGTTTATAAAAAGACTTTTATTCATTTGCGCCAAAGAATACTTTTTCCAGTTGGAAGTTCCGGCAGGAAACTTAAAAACAGCAATAACATTATTAGAAGGATAGGATCCGGTAAACTCAACTCTTACCGAGTCACCCGGCGATCCTTTAGTCCATATCTCAAAATCATTCTCGCCTTTTTCCAGTCCGCCTAATTCTTCTATAAAAGTAATCTTGCCTGTTTGTGAAATTGAATAAGAAAAGCCTTCGGGACCCGTAGTATCAGGATCGGCCGACCAAATTCCGTCTGCATTTCCCGGATAAAAAACATTATCGTAACCGTCCGGAATTCCGTTTTTATCCAAGTCAACACTTAACGGCGGAATAATATTTTCATACGGATCCGGCGTTTGATTATACAAAATATCCGACCAATCGGTATAAGTCCGCACCGGTATGTTATTAGTATCGCACCAATGCAAAAGGCTGTCAGTTTCCGCTAGATAATCGGCCCACGAACCTTGAGGATGATCAAAATGACTGTGCCCTATCATCATTTCATGTTTTGCAATTCCATCGGCAATAACTTTTTTGTTATAGTCCAAATCCCTTTCATCTTCAAGAAAATCGCCCCATTGCATTCCGAACTTTTTATCTTCGTTCGGATCGTATTCATTAAATACTTGGAGAGATTCGAACGGATAAACTGCTCCCGCCTTATAGCCAAGGGGATCTCCCATTGCCGACTTCAATTCGTTCCGGTACAGCAGCGAAAATCTTCCTCCCGGCTGAATCCATGTATATGCTCTTTGAAAATTGTATAAACTGTCCAACCGCTGAGTTTCTTTTGCTAATAATTTCAACGCATCATTCGTCATATGAACGTTATCATAAGTAAAAAGGAAATACCGGTAGTTATCATGATCGCCCAAATCTATTTCATTCTCCCACAGGTCTTTTATTTTTAACTTTGAATTATTGTTCGGATGATTGTCATCATCAGGATTGGAAATGAATGCGAGAGTATCCAACTGGGGGAAATAGATGTAAACTATTTCGCTAAAGTTTAAATCTTTAAATTCGTTGTGACTTCCGGTAACAGTATTACTGTCAATATCCGCACTTCCTTGCTGAATTGATTTTAAAGTATCGACATGCATAAATTGCAGACAAACTTTATTACCGGCCAAATGATCAACACCCGGTTTATTTATATATTCACTCGTATCGAATTTGGTAATAAAAAAATTTGTACGGTGATTAGGTGTATGATCCATCAATTCATTTCCCCTTTGTTGATACGAACGAATGCTATCGCGGTAATTCTGGGAATCGAATTCGCTTAAGGCTA
>JALSTI010000225.1 GCA_026983795.1 Melioribacteraceae bacterium | reverse complement strand
TAATATATTTTTCGTACAAAAGGAAATCTCAAAGTTTAATTAGTGTTTCATATATTTTCGGGTTTATTTCCGCGCTTGTGTTAAATCTGCCTTACTTTTCTTTGATATTGATTGTATTATTTTCCATGCTTATGGCATTTTCCGCTAATAAGCTTAAGTCTACACAACTGGTATTTTCCGGACTTGCTCTTACATATATTGCCCATTCCGTTTGGTTGATAAAGTATTTGGTTACTACGGATTCCTTAATTAGTATTTACGTTATTCTTTTTTACTTTGCACTTTACTCTTATATTGTCGCAAAGTTTCCAACGGAAAAAGAAAAAGATTTTTTTTCTATTGCGGCAACATTTATAAATTCCGTTTTTTCAACTTTTCTGTTAGTCTTTAGCGCTTTTACAATTATTCCGGGGCATTTATATATTTGTTGTTTAATAGGATTTTTAGTTTTTATTACCACAGCAGTAATTTATTGGAAAAAAGGACAAACGGGTTATTCCACCTATTTTATTGCAATAGCTGCGTATTTATTGTTAAGCGTGGCTATAGTAAGCTATTTTCCCAAACCCGATTATTTTGTATGGCTTAGCTGGCAAAGTTTGATTGTAGTAAGCACCGCTTTATTGTTTAAGTCCCGGTTTATTATTATAGCTAACTTTTTTATTTACTTAGGCACTTTGTTAGCTTATTTGTTTTTAGCCGGAAAAGTTTCATCGATTAGTATAAGTTTAGGGTTAGTAGCGCTGTTGAGCGCAAGAATTTTAAACTGGCAAAAAGACAGATTAAGTTTGAATTCAGAAATTATCCGTAATTCATATTTATTTTGCGCTTTCTTTATTTTCCCGTACTCACTTTACAATTGGCTGCCGCAAAAATATGTGATATTTTCTTGGGTGATTCTTGCCATAGTTTACTTTTTGCTTAGTGTTTTACTTAAAAATATTAAGTACCGTTTGATGGCATTGTTAACGTTATTATTAACAGTAGTTTATTTATTACTATTTGGAATTACCGGTCTTTCCGATGAATTAAGAATAATTACGTTTATAATTCTGGGAATAATATTGTTAGTAGTTTCAATATTTTATACAAAATTAAAAGGAAAGTCAATTAAGAATAGTTAATCTAATAGAGTAGTTTTAGTAATAACTTGAACAAAAATTGTGAGAATAAAATGGGTCAGACAAGAAGGAAATTTTTAAATTTTTTACTAAGCATAACGGGTATTGGTGCATTGGGAGCAATTCTTTATCCGGTTTTTTCGTATTTGGTTCCGCCAAAAATTGCCGAGGCAAACGTTAATTCCGTTAAAGTGGGAAAAGTAATGCATTTCCCTCCCGATTCTTCTAAAATATTAAAATTTGGCCGAGAACCCGTTATAGTTGTTAGAGACAAACAAGGTGAATTTCATGCTTTATCGGCTGTTTGCACTCATTTGCAATGTATTGTACAATTTAGAACGGACAAAGAGAGTATTTGGTGCGCTTGCCATAACGGTTTGTACGATTTGAAAGGAAGGAATATTTCCGGTCCACCGCCAAAACCGTTAAAAGAATTTAAAGTTAATATAGTGAATGATGAATTAATCATCTCTAAAATGGGTTAAAAACAATGAAAGGTTTATGGAATAAAATTGAAAAATGGTTGGATGAAAGGTACGATATTCAACCGATGAAAGAATATATTAAGCACAAGAAAGTGCCAATGCACAGGCATTCCGTTTGGTATTATATGGGTGGAATTACATTATTTTTATTTACGGTTCAAGTTTTAACCGGTATTCTTTTATTAATGTATTACAAACCTGGGGAAAACTCTTCTTATGAAAGCGTCAGATTTATAATTACTCAAGTAAAGTTTGGTTGGCTTATAAGAAACGTTCATAGTTGGTCGGCTAATTTAATGATTTTCTTTGCATTCCTTCACATGTTTAGTGTGTTTTTTAGCGGAGCGTTTAAAAAACCGAGAGAGTTAACTTGGGTATCGGGATTTTTAATTTTAGCATTAGCCCTCGGTTTTGGTTTTAGCGGATATTTACTTCCGTGGGACGATCTTGCGTTTTTTGCGACTAAAGTAGGGACCGAAATTGTTGCTTCCGTTCCATTGATTGGTCATTGGTTAAAAGAAGTATTAAGAGGCGGAGAAGATGTAACCGGTGCAACATTGTCCAGATTTTTTGGTATTCATACGGCTATACTTCCGTTAATAGCTACAATTTTAATTGCAATCCATTTACTTTTTGTGCAAAAACAAGGTATGCATGAGCCCGAAGAGTTTAAGAACTTGCCCGAAGAAAAAAAGAAATATATCCCGTTTTTTCCAAATTTTGCACTAAAAGATTTATTGTTTTGGTTATTGATTTTTAATATTATTCTTTTCTTAGCGCTCTACTTCCCCTGGCAATTAGGTCCGAAAGCCGATCCGTTATCTTCTGCTCCTGCCGGTATAAAACCGGAATGGTATTTTATGTTCATGTTTCAATCATTAAAACTTCTGCCGGCTCATATTCTCTTTTTAGAAGGAGAAGTTGTGGGAATATTAACTTTTGGCCTTGCGGGAACAATTTGGATGATATTACCTTTTTTAGTTCCGGCAAAACGGGAATCTAATAAAATTCTAAAAATTATTGGAGTTTTTGTTGTTGCTTTTATTGTTGTATTTACAATTTTAGGATATATTTTATAAGGTTTAGAAAATGAAAAAATTAATAGTCATGCTAAATATTATTTTGTTTTTAGTTCTCGCCAATTCCGTTTTTTCTCAAACACAAAATAAAAAGAATGTAGTTCAAACTAAAAACAGTTGTTTAACTTGTCATAAAGAAGACGACAATATGCCCGATGATTATAATCCTAATAACGTTCATGCTTCTGTTGGATTAAACTGTGTCGATTGTCATGGCGGCGATTCGACAAGTGACGATGAGGATATTGCAATGAGTAAGGCAAAAGGTTTTGTAGGTGCTCCCGAGAAAACGGAAATTCCGCAATTTTGCGGTAAATGTCATTCAAATATTAATTATATGAGAAAGTACAATCCTAGAGCGGAAACCGATCAAGTTTCGCAATATTATACAAGTGTACACGGTAAACAATTAAAAAAAGGGGACGAGAATGTTGCCGCTTGTACCGATTGCCATACGGCGCATAGTATTTTTAAGGTTAATAATCCTCAATCTACGGTTTATGCTTTAAACGTTCCCGGTACATGTAATAAATGTCATGGCGATGCAAAATTGATTTCAAAATATAAATTAAATCCTAATATTTATGAAGAATATTCAAACAGCGTTCACGGCATTGCATTATTAAAAAACAAAGATACAGGCGCACCGGCATGTAACGATTGCCATGGAAATCACGGAGCGATGCCGCCCGGAGTTAATTCAATTGCTAATGTTTGCGGATTGTGCCATGTAAATAATCTAAAATATTTTGAAGCTTCAAAAATGGGAAAGGCATTTAAAGAAGAAGACTATCATGGATGTGAAGAATGCCATGGAAACCACGGCATTAAAAAGCCTACCGATGATTTTATTGGCGTAAGCGATAAAGCGGTTTGTATTAATTGCCATGACGAAGGCGAAGACGGTTATATTGTTGCGGAAACAATTCATGGGGAACTGAAAAAATTAACTTCTATGTATGATTCCGCTAAAGTAAAACTTTCGGAAGTAAAAAAAATCGGTATGGATGATGTTGATATTTCTTTTATATTAAAAGACGTTCACCAATCAATTATAAAAGCCAGAACCAAAGTTCACACTTTCGATACTGTTCAAGTTGCAAAAGTTGTGAATACAGGCTTAAAGACCGCTTTCAAAGCCATCAAAAAGGCGGATGATGAAATATCCGACTATCATACAAGAACCAATGGTTTTGGTATTGCCACGGGAATATTTTTAATTTTAATTATTCTAATTTATCTGAAATTAAAAACAATCGAAAAAAAACAGTAAATTTGCAGTTAAAAATTTCCAATAATATTCTATTAACAAAAATCGTATAAAAGCATGAAACTAAAACTACCACCTTCTACGCATAATTGGACATCGCTTACCGGAGCTATGATTGCAATTGTAAGTTTGTTCATGATTATTTTCCTTTTTGTAATTTCTGTTTTTTTAGGTCAAGGAAGAACTTATCTCGGTTTAGTAATATATATTATCCTTCCAAGTATTCTGGTTTTCGGTCTCCTTCTAATTCCTATCGGAATGTATCTTAAACTGAAGAGAGATAAAGGAAAAGAAGACACGGGTGAAAAGTGGCCTCTTTTTAATTTAAACGATGAAAGACAAAGAAATGCTTCAATTATATTTATAGTTGGAACTACCATTTTCTTGTTTATTTCTGCTATCGGAAGTTACCAAGCTTATCATTTTACAGAATCGGTAACGTTTTGCGGACAATTATGTCATAATGTAATGAAACCGGAGTTTACCGCTTATCAATATTCACCGCATGCAAAAGTTGCCTGCGTTGAATGCCATGTTGGCGAAGGGGCAAGTTGGTATGTAAAGTCTAAATTATCAGGTCTATATCAAGTTTATGCCGTTACAATCGGTAAATATCCGAAACCTATTCCAACGCCTGTAAAAAACTTGCGTCCGGCGCGCGAAACTTGCGAAGAATGCCATTGGCCGGAGAAATTTTACCCGAGAACCCTTGTTGCCGAAAAACATTTTTTACCCGATTCGGCTAACACCGAATGGGACATTAATTTACTTATGAAAATTGGGCCTGAGCATGTGGCCGATAGTTTAAAAGAGGGAATCCATTGGCATATAAATAAAAATGTTAAGATTGAATATATTGCAACCGATAAAAGGAGACAAGTTATTCCATGGGTAAAATATACCAATCTTAAAACGGGTAAAGAAACGATATTTGAAGATACGGAAAATGAATTAACTAAAGGTCAAAAAGATTCCTTGGCAGCCAGAACCATGGATTGTATGGACTGCCATAACAGACCTGCGCATAATTACAAACCACCTTCATTTTTTGTAAACACGGCCCTTGCAAATAATACAATTCCTAAAAGTCTTCCGTTTATTAAAGATGTTGCAATGACGGCATGCGATAATAAATTATCTACGACGGATTCCGCAATGGCATTTATAGAAAAGACCGTTTTCGATTATTATAAAGAAAATTATCCTCAAATTGTTGAACAGAAAAAAGAGTTAATTCAAAAAGCCGTATCAGGTATTCAAGAACAATTTAAAAGAAATATATTTCCGGAAATGCGTGTACGCTGGGATGCTTATCCCAATAATATCGGGCATATAGAATTTATGGGTTGCTTTAGATGTCACGATGGGAATCATGAAAATGCAGACGGAGATATTATTCCGAACGATTGCTCTACTTGTCACTCCATTATTTCGCAAGGAAGCCCGGGCAATATGGAATTTAGCGAGTTAGATAAATCTCTGGAGTTTAAACATCCGGATCCGGATGATACCGATGAAGAATGGAAAGACGGTACTTGTTCCGATTGTCATACCGGTTTGGATCCTTAACAAATAAAAAGTTAGCGTCAATAGTAAAAGCTTTTGATTGAGAGTTATTACTTTTGGCGCTAATTTCTTTTCTTTTTGTATACCTTTTAGTTCATGTTATTAAAAACTGTACACAATACTTTTTAATAGGTAAGGGTTTTTTACTAAAATAAAAGAAAATAATTGGCACCGGAATTGATTTACAGATTTCCTAACAATAGAAGAGGAAATCATGAAAAAACATCTTGTGTTAATTTTGATGCTTCTATCGGTTGAATTATTTGCCCAATATAATTCGGCAACCATCAAATTAGGATATTTTAATCCTTCTGCAACAGACGGCGGATTTATAATCGGTTTTAACGGTGAAAGATTTATGGACGAAAGTTTCAATATAGGTTGGAGTGTCGATTGGTTTAATAAAAATTATGTGGATGAATCTTTAGTAAAAGAATTTACAAATTTTTATGGAATTCCGAATTCAAGTATTAACGAATTAAGAGCAAAAACTAATTTGCATGATCTACCATTGATGCTTAATATTTCAAGCTCTTTGCCGTTGGCGCCCAGAGTACGGGCGTATTTTACCGCCGGTGCAGGTCTGGAAGTACTATTAATATTTTACAGAAATTTTCAAAATCCTAATGAAAATGAATTTAAGAGCGCATTTGATTTTAGTTGGAGATTAGGAGGCGGAATTTTATTCGAAGTAGGAAGAAGATCTGATATATTATTTGAATTATCTTATCATTCATCTTCTCCCAGTTGGACTTATCAAGTGGATGATCCGCAAAACGGTTTCAGGAGGACATTCGAAAGAAGATTTGACATGAGCGGAATAATGACCCGTTTAGGATTTAGATTTTTTTATTAGACGTTTATAAAATATTTATAAGAGCATTATAATGAGCTTCGATTGTTTTGTCCAATTCGACGGTTGAATGAGCAGTGGAAACAAACATGGCTTCAAATTGTGCCGGAGCAATATAAATTCCGCTGTCTAACATTTTATGAAAATATTTCGCATAAATTTGTGTATCGGATTTCATAGCCGAATTAAAATCAGTAACCGGTTCTTCGGTAAAAAACATTGCCATCATCGATCCGACCCGGTTGAAAGCGAAACTTTTTCCTATTTTCTCCAAATTGTGTTTAAAACCGGCTTCCAAATATTTTGATTTTTCTTCCAATTCATCATAGATGTCCGGATTTTCTTTAATATAACTCAAAGCAGCATAACCGGCTGCCATAGCAAGCGGATTTCCGCTTAATGTTCCGGCTTGATAAACGGGTCCAACGGGCGCAACGGATTCCATTATTTCTCTTTTACCGCCAAAAGCTCCTACCGGTAAACCTCCGCCAATTATTTTACCGAATGTTGTTAAATCGGGATTAATATTAAATATTTCCTGAGCGCCTCCGGCGGCAACTCTGAATCCGCTCATCACTTCATCGAAAATTAAAACTATATTTTCGTCGGTGCATAATTTTCTTAATCTTTGCAAAAATTGATCACCGGCTTTAATCACACCCATATTACCCGCCACCGGTTCAATAATTATTGCAGCTATCTCGCCTTTGTATTTCGCAATTAAGTTTTCTACCGATTCAATTTTGTTATACTGTGCAATTAATGTATCGGCGGCGTTTCCTTTGGTAACGCCGGGACTTGTGGGAACGCCGAGCGTTAAAGCTCCGGAACCGGCTTTAATTAAGAAGTAATCGGCATGACCATGATAACAACCTTCGAATTTTATAAATTTATTTTTTCCCGTAAATCCGCGTGCGGTTCTAATTGCGCTCATTGTTGCTTCGGTACCGCTGTTTACCATTCTAACCATTTCTACCGAGGGAACAAGTCCGGTAATTATTTCAGCCATTTTAATTTCCAATTCGGTCGGGGCGCCAAAACTTGTACCGTTTTCAAGACTTTGCAAAATAGCATTTTTAATAAATTCAGGATTATGACCGAATAAATGCGGACCCCAACTTCCTATATAATCTATGTATTCATTTCCATCCACATCAAATAATTTTGACCCTTCGCCTTTTTCTATAAAAAGCGGTGTGCCTCCTACAGATTTAAAAGCACGTACCGGAGAGTTAACTCCGCCGGGAATATATTTGCCGGCTTCCTCAAATAAAACTTTACTTTTTGAGATTTCCATTTTTATCCTTTACTCAATTATAAAAATAACTTGGAGTTTATAAATAAGTCTAACAACAAAATTTTTTATCTGTTAGTATCAAATGTAAATATACTTAATTTATTTGCGAGTTAAATTTTACTGCAAACCATCTCGAAAAAAATACATCTTGGAGGAAGTATTTCTTATCTTCATACGTAATCAATTCTTTTGCAAGCAGGGATTTAATTCCCCTTTGAACAGAACTTGGTGAACTTAATTTATACTTTAAAATAAAACTATTAGAAGTAATTTTTTTTACTTCGCCTTCCAAGGCTATAGCTTTTAGTAACTCCCATTGAAAACCGCTTAATAAATTTCTGTAGTTTAGATATAACGGTTCGTTTTCTTCCAAGATTAAACTGCATTGGGATTTGACAAAATTCAAAGTGATTTTGTTTGCTGCCGATGAAAATAATTTATTACAGACATATTGCACATAATAAGTATGAACTTTTGTCCATTCTAATATAAAATCAATGGCTTCCGGGTCTATATTTATTTTATTTGACTGAAATTTTTTATGAATAAATTTCTTGTATTCGGTTTTATCAATTTTTCCTAACTGCATTAATTCGGAACTTTGGTAAAACGGTTTGTTGTGCTCACCAAACATAGAAAGCAAAAGGTGTTTTTGACTACCGGAAAAGATAAATACAGAATTATTTAATTTTTGGATATGCATTCTCAGAAGCGCTTCCATTCTTTCTTCCGGATAATTAACGATTTGCTGAAACTCGTCTATTACGATTACATTACGCTTTTTACTTTTTGCCAGAAGGGCAAAAATTGTACTAAGCGAGCTATGAATCTCTTCCTCGGAATTGAAATTAAAATTAATCGAGGGCGCTCCGGTCAAAGGATCAAAAGTTATTGAGGGTCTAATGGATTTAAATATTTTACCAACTCTATCAAAAATACTTTTTGATTTATCTGTAAGTCCAAGTATTACGCCCTGCGCAAATGTGTTTACGAATTGATTAAGGTTTTTGGTCGCAAAAATATCGATATAAATTAAATTAAACTCTTTTTCTTTTGCAAGAATATGAAGTACATGATGCAATAATCCGGTTTTCCCTAACCTCCGTTGTGAGAAAAGAGTTAAATTACGATTATTTCTAATAGCGGAAATAATTCTTTTAGTTTCCATCTTCCTATTGCAGAAATAGGAAGGCGATTTATAACCGGATATTAAAAACGGATTTTTCATATTAATAAATTACGCATAATGCATAACGCAATATGCGTAATATTTTTAAATTATGCAAAAACCAAATTTGTTTGAAAAAAACAGATATAAGTAATATTAAATAAACAATTGTAACCTTCAGGTTAACGCGTATCAAGGTTGCATATTTATTAAGTCAATAATTTAGCAACATCTTTTGCAAAGTAGGTTAAAATCAAATCTGCGCCCGCCCGTTTAATTGAAATAAGCGATTCCATCATCACCCGTTCTTCGTCAATCCAGCCCA
>JALSTI010000224.1 GCA_026983795.1 Melioribacteraceae bacterium | reverse complement strand
CGAACCTTTGCCCGAATAATAAGAAGGAAGATATAGGTTTAACACTATCGGGTTGTGCCGGATTGTTGAATAAGATATGAGATAGTATCTTTTGATCCGCAAAAGCTTTTTCAGCCAAATCATTCTGAAACTTCTTAAGATTTAACGTATCTAATAATTCCCCGGAATTCGTAATATTAATATCGGCTAGAACTTCTCTTAAGTTATCAATCGTCACATTGTCCTGCTCTCCAACAAATACTTTAATAATAGATTCAATTTGCATGTAAAGATTGTAACTGCCGGAAACATCTATCAATTCTGAAATTAAAGAAGCATCTATTGTTTGCCTTTTAATAGTTTGGTTGAAAGATTCATTTAATGTGTCCGGAGATAACAAATTTAATTCAATTCTTCCGAGCCACATCATGGTTTTAAAATACTTGGCAAGCTCAGGATAAGTTTCATCCGTATAATGAGCTCGCGGTTTAAACTGACTAAAATCAATAGTCCTTGGACCATTCGAAAATAAATTATCGGAATCTACTTTATATTTATTAATTTTAATTATTAAACTATCAACTTTTGATACGTTTTCAGGATAATACGTTGTTGTATTACCGGTCAATAACGCCTTTGCAACCGAAAGATATACGTCAACATCTTTTAACATAACAAGCATTTCCGTATTTGCAGAATACTTGGAATTTAATACGGTCATATTAGCCGATAGATTAGAGAGAAATTCTTGAAGTTTGGGGATTATAAATCCAACTTCAATATTTTTCAATATTCTATCATACGAAACGTGCAAAGGATGAAGGATTGCATCCGTCGAAATAAAAACCGGCAAATCTTTGTGATATATATTTGAGAATTGACGACCGAAGGAATTTTCTTTTAACCTTTCAGTTACTACAAAACCATGCTGCTGAATTAAAGACTTCTCGTAAGCTGTTAAATTATACTTAGCGGCAACCGAATCATGATATAATGCCGATGCCCAACCGCTATTTACAGTTTTACGAAACGGAGTTATGGGATACATGTTCAGCAATTGCGAGGCACTCATATCTTTATGCTGAGCTATAAATTGTTTATAAATATCTAAATTTAAATTGGTTGATTGTGAAAAGACAGCGGAAAAACCGGCAATCGAAAGGAGGAGAAACAAAAAGCACTTTGAAGTTTTCATAATAACCTCACCTATTTGTTAAGCTGAATATAAAGAATAAGGGATAAAAAGTAAATGAATTTATATAGTACTGACAATATCAAATTTAGAAAAATTCAATTTAATACAATTGGATTATATTATTTTTAAGTAGGTTATAAAATTGGACAAACTATCGCTTTTATCAACTAAGTCCCTCAAAGGGACTTAGTTTATATGGAATATATCTACAAATTTTTAAGAATGAAATTTGTTATTAAAGTGAACAAATGTATTCTTGTATTACCACCGTAAATACTGTGGTTTCTACCGGGATAATACATTGTAGTAAATTGAATATTATTTGCAATTAAAGCATTCACTAACTCAACCGAATTTTGAAAATGTACGTTATCGTCTGCCGTTCCGTGAATCAGAAGCAACTTACCTTTTATATTGCCTGCATGTTCAATAACGGAGCTGGTTTTGTAACCTTCGGGATTTAAGTTTGGTAACGACATATATCTTTCCGTATAAATGTCATCATAGAATTTCCAATCGGTTACCGGGGCAACAGAAACGGCCATTTTAAAATATCCGGGAGCTTCTGCCAAAGTAAGAGCCGAAGTATAACCGCCGTAACTCCATCCCCAAATACCAATCCTGTTCGAATCCACATAAGAAAGCGAGCGTAAATATTTTGCTCCTTCTACCAGATCATTAACTTCCCAATGTCCCAAATTTTTATATACCAAATGTTTAAACTTAGTACCTCTTCCGCCTGTACCGCGATTATCTAACCCAAAAATTATATATCCCTTTTGAGCCAGCATGTAATGCCATAAATTCCGTCTGCTGTCTAAAACTATTTGGGAGCCGGGTCCGCTGTAATTATAGAAAAGCACAGGATATTTTTTATCCTCATCAAAATCCGGTGGTTTTATCATAAATGCATTAAGCTTAACACCGTCACTTGTTTTAAAAGTTAAAAACTGCTTAACCGGCATGGCATAATCTTCAAAGGCA
Source organism: Melioribacteraceae bacterium (assembly GCA_026983795.1). Classification (GTDB taxonomy): domain Bacteria; phylum Bacteroidota; class Ignavibacteria; order Ignavibacteriales; family Melioribacteraceae; genus BMS3ABIN04. Next base: position 38,396 of record JALSTI010000224.1, on the reverse strand, counting down.
GAGAAATCATTAACCACTAAATCTTTTACTTTTGTTTTTCCTTTAAATAGCATAGTTTTTGAAGGGTTATTCGCACTACTATAAGTCAAAATATAATTCTGTGAATTATCTGTCATACTTACTGAATAATAACCCGGTTCTTTGCTCAATCGGGTAAAATTTGCGCCGTTAAAATTAACCGAATAAAAATCCAAATTTACCGGATTTCGCTCATCTGCCGTAAAATATATTTTATTATTATCTTCGTCTACGGCAACTAATTTTTTAACCTCCCAATTTCCTTTTGTAATTTGATTTAGAAGCGATCCGTTATTATTGAATAAATAAAGGTGTAAATATCCGTCACGCTCGGAGCTCCAAATAAACCTGCTTGATTTTTTCAAAAACCTAAGATCATCATGAACATCAATCCAGGCATCGCTTTTCTCGTCTAATACTCTTTTACCCTTACCGGTATTGACATCGTAAAACAATAGCTCAAGATGATTTTGTAACCTGTTAAGTCTTTGTACAGACAGGATATCGGAATTATTTGTAAATTTGATTCGCGGAATATATATGTCTTCATTTTCACCTAAGTCCATCCATTTAGTCTTCTTCGATTCTACATTAACCACACCGATTTTCACAATTGCGTTGTGCGCGCCTACCTTCGGGTACCTTAATGTTAAAAAATTAAAATATAAGGAATCCCACTTTGCAATTTTGATTTCAGGTTCTTTTGATTGATCCAATCTCCAAAAAGCAATTTTTTTAGAATCCGGCGACCATTTCCAGCCTTGTTTAACACCAAGCTCCTCTTGGTAAACCCAATCGAAGTGACCGTTAAGAATTATCCCGTTGCCGTCGGTAGTAAGCTGCGTTTCAGTTTCCTCATCAAGATCGTATACAAAAATGTTATCATCTTTTACAAAAGCAATTTTTTTACTATCGGGTGAAAACTGCGGGACCCATTGTTTATGATTTTCTTCTTTTATTATTTGCAAGCTCGGTTCTTCAATATTATAAATATAAAAATCACCGCCCGGCTTTGAATAACGCGGAAGCAGATAAGTGGCAAATAAAATCTTTTTTGAATCGGGCGACCATTGATAATATCTGAATCTAACTGCAGGTTGATCATCGTCTATTTGTAAGTCTTTTCCGGTAACAATTATTTTTTCCGCACCTGATTTAACATCATGTTCAAATATTGCCATCGAAGAAGAAACGGTATCGAATTTCATAAATGAAAACTTCTTGCCGGAATCGAACCACTTTACACCGGATAAGGACTTTCCGTAAAATGCCGGATTCGTTTGAATTTCTTTTACAGTAAATGTTTTTTTCTGAGCTAAATTAACAGAAAAAGAAATTATCAATAAAAACAATACTGAAATATTCATAATTTTTTTCATTCCAATTCCTCGGTAATTAAATTATATACAGAATTAATTTGATAGGTAGGTTTGTATTTTCCGTTTATGAAGTTTGTAACACCGGTAGAAACAAGTGCGGTATCAACGCCAAAAATATTGCCCAGCGCAATATCCGTTTCCAGTCTGTCGCCAATAATCAAACATTCGGATATATCAATTCCAATATTTTTCTTAACTTCATTCATCATATATTCGGACGGTTTACCAAAGTGTTTTTCAAGTTTTACACGGGTACGTTTTTCCAGCGCAGTAATTATAGAGCCGGCATCCATTATTTCGCCGCTTTCAACCGGACATGTATCATCAATGTTTGCGGCAAAAAATTTAGCTCCTTTCTCAAGCGCTTTAGCCGCAATTTCCAATTTGGTATAACTTAAAGTTCTATCCAACGTAATTATAACGATATCGATTTCATCCGGATCTGCGGAATACAAAAGTCCGCCGTTTGTTAATTCATCGATAAAATTTTTTTCGCCTATCGCAAAAAATTTATCGTCTTTATGATTCTTAATTAAATATTGCCGGATAACCACAGTGGAGGTTATAATTTCATTTTTCTCAACTTCCAATCCGTTAGTTTTTAAAAAATCATAATATTGATCTTTTGAGCCTGTTGTTTTGTTTGAAATGAACAGTATTTTTTTATTTTGTTTCTTCAACTCGTTTACAACTTTATCCGCATAATCAATTATTTTGGAACCTCTGTAAATGGTCCCGTCCAAATCGAATATAAAACCATTATACTTTTTAATCATAAAATTCAAAAGTTTAATTCTTTTTGCATTAACAAAAGAGATTCCTCTATTGAATGCGGTTTATAACTTAATTCCGTTTCCGCTTTTAGTGTGATTAGTCCCGATTTTAGCGGGCGGGGCGCCGGTTGTTTAAGTTCTCCGGTAAGAATCGGATTAACAAGTGACTTGTTCAAATTAAAAAAACGGGCTATGCGTAATGTAAAATCATATCTCGATAAAAATTCCGGTCCGCCTATATTGTACAATCCTTCTTTATTTAATTCAATTATTTTTCCGATTGCAAAAACCAAATCATCTAAATAAGTAGGATTATTAATTTGATCGGTTACAATGTTAATTTCTTTCCCTTCTTTCAAAGAGCCAACCACCCATTTAACAAAATCCGGTCTGCCGAATTTTGCCGGACCGTATAAGACATTGGTTCTTATAATAGTATATTTACTTCCCGATCCTTTCAAAACATTTTCACTGGCAAGTTTGGATCTTCCGTAATAACTAATCGGATTCGGGATGTCTTTTTCGGTATAAGGACCGTTTTTACCGTCGAAGACATAATCGCTGGAAATGTGTATTAAATGGGATTGAAATGCCCGTGAAAATTGAGCAAGATATCCGACTCCCAAAACATTGATATTCCATGCTAATTCTTTGTTCGTCTCACAACCGTCAACGTTTGTATAAGCCGCAGCATTTATAATTACATCGGGATAAAAATGACGGAGCAGATTTTTTACATCTTTTTTTTCAGCCAGGTTAATTTTCTTATATTCTACATCCGGATAAAACGATTCATCTTCGGCGGAGCAACAGAAAATTTCAAACTTGTTCTTTTTAATAAAGTATTCTGTTAGACGCTGACCCAACATTCCGTTAGAGCCAATAATCAAAACACGTTTTTTAATTAAGTCCTTGGTCGATATCATATTTTAACCGGTTGTAATTTTCAATTTTTTTATATCCTGTAACAATTCCCGCCGCAATATTAGCATACCGTAAAGATTTATTAAAATCATAAGTGCGAATATAATGATAAAAAAATGATGCACCAAAAGTATCGCCGCAACCAACTGCATTAACCGAATTAACTTTTACAGCTGGTAAGAAAAAGGAAGTTAAATCATTCTTTTGCTTACGATAAAGCCGTACTCCTCTATCCCCTTTTGTAACTATTAAAGCCGAAACGCCCATATTAAGAACAAACCGGGCAATCTCATTCTCGCATTTCGAATTGTATAACGTTCTCAACTCACTTTCGTTTGCTTGCACGATATCGGTATTAACCAACCAATTATCAGCACCGGGAATAGTTCTGAATTTTCTGTTTTGTTTACTATCGGCTTCCCTTGAAAACGTGTGAACATCAAAATAGACCGGGCATTTAATTTTAGAACGGAGTTTTTGAAGATCGGACAAACGGATATCCACTCCGGAAACCATATTAAGTAAAACTCCATCAAATATCGAATAATCAAAATTCCAATTAAATTCCATTTGACCCGGAATTTTACTATAAATTTCATCCCGCTCTTTTTCGGGATGGATAAACAAATTAACCACCGGGATTTCATCAACTTTTTTACTTAACGTTAAATTAAACTTTTCGTATACCTTCCGGAAATATTTAATATTGATATTATCAAATTCTGTCATTAAATATATTTCATCGTTTTTATTCATCAAATTTGCCAACGTAACCGCCGAATAGAATATTCCCCCGGGTTTTGTTTCGACTTTATTGTCCCGATTAATTTTATCAAGTACGGAATGTCCGATAACTAACAATTTCATAAAAAAAATTTATATTTTAATTCAAGTAATTACATAAGGTAAACTATAACGGTAAAAATAATAATTTTAATTTAGCGATGATTTTTAATTAAATTAAGCAACGGAATTTTTATTAATTAAAAGAGCAGAAAGTTCAAGATGAAAATTGGTATTACTTGTTATCCTACATACGGCGGCAGCGGTGTGGTTGCAACGGAATTGGGAAAAGAATTGGCTTTACACAATCATGAAGTTCATTTTATAAGTTATGCAATGCCGCATAGATTAAGGCACTTTTTTGAAAATGTTTATTATCATGAAGTGGAAACAAGCAGTTATCCTTTATTCGAACAACAGCTATACGGTCTTTCTTTAACAAGCAAAATGTTAGAAGTAGTAGAATTCGAAAACATTGATTTACTTCATGTGCATTATGCAATTCCGCACGCAGTTAGCGCATATCTTGCAAAAAAAGTTTTACAAAAGAATAATTCTAATATTAAAATAATTACAACGTTACATGGGACAGATATCACTCTTGTAGGATTAGAGCCTTCTTTTCTTCCATTAGTCAAATTCAGTATTGAAGAAAGCGACGGTGTAACAGCTGTTTCAAAATTTTTGGCTGAGAAGACAATTACTAATTATAATATCGATAAAAAGATTGAAGTAATTTACAATTTTGTTGATACGGAACTTTACAAACCCAGAAATGCGGAAGCACTTAAAAAAAACATTGCACCTAAAGGTGAAAAAATATTAATCCACACATCAAATTTCCGACCGGTAAAAAGAGTTTGCGACACTATTAAAATTCTATCTATGGTCAAAGAAAAAATCCCCGCTAAATTATTATTAATCGGCGATGGTCCGGACCGTTCCGACTGCGAGCGGCTTGTACGGGATTTAAAATTAGATAAAGAAGTCGTATTCCTCGGAAAGCAAGACCGGCTGGAAGAATTATTACCGTTGGGAGATGTTTTTTTAATGCCCTCACAATCCGAAAGTTTCGGACTTTCGGCATTGGAAGCGATGGCTTGCGGTGTTCCTGTTGTAAGTTCGAGCGTGGGCGGATTACCGGAATTGGTAAAACACAACGAGTGTGGATTTATTGCCGAATTTGGGGACATAAACAGAATGGCAAAATATACAATCGATTTGCTGACAAACGATAAAAAACATAAAAAATTTTCGGAAAATGCGAGACAACGAGCCGTGAAGAATTTCGACAAAAAGCATATTGTCCCGCAATATTTAAAGTACTATAAAAAAATTTTAGGGTAATTTTACCCTTCAGATGCATCAGGAATAACGGGAGTTTTTCCGATACTGTAATGCGTAAATCCGTGTTCTCTCGTTTTTCTTCTATGAAAAATATTACGACCGTCAAAAATTACCGGATTTTTCAACAGTTTTTTCATTTCCTCAAAATCGGGATTTCTAAACTCATTCCACTCCGTTAATAACATCAACGCGTCGGCACCTTTAAGAGCGTCAAATTCATCCTCCGAATAAGTAATTTTATCGTGAAAATAAAATCTAGCGTTTTCCATTGCTTCAGGATCGTAAGCTTGAACTTTGGCGCCTAACTTAAGTAATTCATTTATTACATAGATGGAGGGCGCTTCCCGCATATCATCCGTATTCGGTTTAAATGCCAAGCCCCAAATAGCAAATGTTTTTCCGTTCAAGTCATTATCAAAATGTTTAAGCGCTTTGGCAACAAGAACCAACTTTTGATTTTTATTAATTTGATCGATCAACTTAAGCAATTTCATTTCTGAATTATGTTCAAGTGATGTTTTATACAAGGCGTTTACGTCTTTTGGGAAACATGAACCGCCGTAACCAATTCCAGGGAACAAAAATCTTTTACCTATCCTTGTATCGGCGCCCATACCTTTTCTTACCAAATCAACATTAGCACCAACGGTTTCGCAAAAATTTGCCAATTCGTTCATATAAGTAATTCTCATTGCAAGGTATGAATTAGCGGCATACTTTGTAACCTCGGCGCTTTCCGGATTCATTTCTATTACGGGATTTCCTTGGCGCACAAAAGTTTCGTATAACATTTTCATTTTTTTCATTACATCGGGCGTTCTGGCGCCTATAATAATTCTATCCGGTTTCATAAAATCTTCTACTGCATAACCTTCCCTGAGAAATTCCGGATTTGAAACAACTTCAAAATTTTTCAGATTATACTTTTCCAATATTTTAGTAACGTTTTTTGATGTTCCTACGGGAACAGTACTTTTGTTAACAATAATTTTAAAATCTTTATCGCCCGCTTCCTGCAAAATTTTACCGATATCTTCCGCAATACCGTAAACATATTTAAGATCAGCCGAACCATCTTCGCCTTGTGGCGTTGGTAAACAAAGAAAAATAATTTCGGCGTGATTTACGGCGTTTTTTAAATCGTCCGTAAAATGCAGTCTTTTTTTCGCAATATTTCTATAAAACAACAAATCCAATCCGGGTTCAAAAATAGGCACTTCCGCGTCTCTTAATTTTTGAAGTTTTTTAGGATCGTTATCAACACAAGTAACATCGTTTCCAACTTCCGCGAAACAGGTTCCCGTTACCAAACCAACATATCCTGTACCAATAACGGCTAATTTCATTTATTCCTCCATTCTATATTGTTAAAAATCATTTTGAATTTCATTGAACAATTTTGCATTTAAATCTTTTTCGGAAACTATAGGATTTTCAACCTTCCAATCGATATTCAGATCCGGATCGTTAAACACTATTGCCCGCTCGGATTCCTTATTGTAAAAATTTGTGCATTTGTAATGGAAAATTGCTTTATCCGATAGTACTGAAAACCCATGAGCAAATCCGGGCGGAATCCATAATTGTTTATGATTATCTTCCGATAATTCGATCGAAAAATATTCGCCGTAAGTTTCAGAATTTTTTCTTATATCTACAGCAACATCCAAAACTTTGCCGTAAATTACTTGGCAAAGTTTTCCCTGGGCAAATTTTCCTACTTGATAATGCAAGCCTCTTATAGTTCCTTTTTGAGATTTTGAAATATTATCTTGAACAAATTTTGTGCCGAGCTCTTCATATTTTTTCAAATTATATGCTTCAAAAAAATATCCTCTGCCGTCTTTAAAAATATCCGGTTCAAAAATTATCAAGCCCTTTATATTCGTATAATTTATTTTCATATTTAGTTAAAATTTAGGATTTTTATGCCATTTATATGCGGTTAAAATTATATCTTCAAGATTGAATTTTGGGTTCCACCCCAATATATCAGCTGCTTTTTTATTATTTGCCACTAAAACAGCCGGATCGCCCGGTCTTCGTTTTGTAATTTCCGCATTTATTTTTACACCCGCTATTTTTTCTGCGGTTTCAATAATTTCTTTAACCGAATAACCTCTACCCGTTCCAAGATTAAATACGCCGGACTTCCCTCCATCTAAAAATTGAATTGCTTTAAGATGCGCATCCGCCAAATCGTTTACGTGTATGTAATCTCTGATACATGTTCCGTCAGGTGTCTCATAATCGTCACCATAAATAAAAATTTTCTCACGTTCACCCAATAACGTTTTTATTACCAATGGGATAAGATGAGGTTCAGGGTAGTGACTTTCACCAATTTTCCCATCAGTAGAAGCGCCCGCAGCATTAAAATATCTTAATGCAACATATTTTAGATTATAAGCCTTATCGAAATCATTTAAAATTTGTTCAATCATCAGCTTTGTATGTGCGTACGGATTTATTGGCTTTGTCGGTTCATCTTCCGAAATTGGTATGGTTTCCGGATTACCGTAAACGGAACAAGTTGAGGAAAAGACGAATTTTTTAATATTATTTTGAATAGCGGCTTTTATCAAATTTAAACTACCCGCAACATTATTAGTGTAATACAAAGAAGGGTTTTCTACGGATTCCCCAACGTAAGCGAATGCTGCAAAATGAACAATGACGTCAATTTCCAAATTTTGTAAATTTTTATTTAACCCGTTAAAATCAAGTATATCTTGTTTTATAAAAATTGCTTCGGAAGGGATTGATTCGGCATGTCCGCGACTTAAATTATCCAAAACAATAACTTGATGATTATTAACTAATAATTTTCTAACAAAATGAGAACCTATATATCCGGCGCCGCCTGTAACAAGAATATTCATACTAATTTATGCCAATAAAAAATTTTGTGGAACTAAATAATAATAAAAAAAATGAATCAAATTTTAACTATTCTTAAAAAGCATAAAAATATTTTTAAATAAAGATTTGCTAAATAGAAGGTTGAAGATTACTTTTACAACTACAAATTTTCGGGGTGTGGCGCAGCCCGGTCAGCGCGCTTCGTTCGGGACGAAGAGGCCGGGGGTTCAAATCCCCCCACCCCGACAATTGGCTTCTGCATCAACATATCTTTTTAAAATTCTTGAAATATTTTGTATTAATCAAACCGCCGGTAAAAAAATATTCTCAAATATATTTACAATTTTCTAAAAACTAAGGTGAATATTTATTGAGAGACTAAGTTCAACTTTAGCCCCGCCCGCTCAGTATGCTTTATTCGGTACGAAGAGGCGGGGTTTCTGCCGGAAGCGCCGGTAAAAAAGCCATTTGGATTTCAATATTTACTTATACCGGAAAGGTTGATAAACTATTTTTTGGTAAAAAAAATTTTTGGCAAAAAAAACTCCAACTTGTTTTTCTACATTCAACAAGTTGGAGAATTTACAAACAGCTATTTCAAAAGTAATTTATATAAGAAGACCGGGAAGATTGTTAATTTCTTGCTCCGGTAAAAATTTCAAACTATAAATATGCTTTTGAAGCAACTTTGAACAAACAATTAAGCATATCTGTCAATTTTGCCATAAGAAGCATTTTGAGCTTGCTCAGCTCTCTCGGCAGCAGCCGATTCAATTCGTTCTTCGGCAGCAGATTCGCCTTGCTCGGCAACCGCTTTTTGTGATTGCTGATGCTGGTGATTTATATAAACCGACGCTATATTGTTTGATACGCCACTTACTAACATAAAAACCTCCTTGTATTTATGTGTTAGTTCCCCGGTATTGTAAAAGCGGGTTTTAATTAATTTAGGATATTTTGTCCTAATTAACTTTTATCATCGGATAAAATCAAAATAAATTTAATTTTAAATTTGTTAAGGGGAGAAATTATAAAAACTTTATTGCGGAATATTCATATTAATGGCAATTGCCTATTTCATCAACAAACCATAGGTAAGGATTAGAGTTAAAATTTTCATTTAATAATTAATGCGAAAAACAAACCGGTTTTATAATAATGCGTTTATTTTTCTAAATGGACATCAAGTTTAATTTTTACTAATATTTTTCGTTCCGTAAATTTTAAACTCTATTCTTCTATTAAACGCTCTGCCAATTCTTGTAGCATTACTTCTAACAGGATTGGCTTCACCCATGCCTTTAACATAAATTCTATTTGCATCAATTCCGTGTTCAACTAAAAATCTTTTAACCGTTTCCGCTCTTTTCTTAGAGAGTTGTATATTATATAATTCCGGTCCTATACTATCCGTATAACCGAGCACTTCTACTCTTACATCGGGATATTGTTTCAGTTCTTTGGTTACAAATTCCAAAATAGGATAAGATTCGGGCCGGAGTGTTGCCTTATCGAATTCAAAATTCACTCCAAACAACACTATTTTACGTTGATATTGTTTTTTCTTAACATAAACAGTATCAACTACAATTTTCTCAACTTTTACCGGAACTTCTTTAATTACTTCTTTTACTCCGTTTGGTAAATTCCCGCACAAAGTTGATGGTTTGCCTTGTGAAAAATAGTACAAAGCTCCCAGTCCGAAAGTCATATACGTATCGCCGTTACTTCCTAAAATGCCTTTAGTTTCATCGAGCTCCGAATTACCTTCCAATCCGTTATCATTCACAGTTTTGTAATTTACTTCCGCCCTTATTCCCCAATCCTGGTTTATTCTCCATAGTGCACCCAGTCCTAAATTCATTTGATAATCGAGATGATTTCCCTCCCTGGAGGGAGTAGGCGCATTATTAACGTCATAATTAATAATTCCAAAACCAAGAAGAGCATAAGGAGTTATAAAACTGCATGGGACAAAATTATAAATAAAATCCACATCTGCAGTTAAAGCCTCGGTAGTTTCGTGTATCCAATTGGGTGGACTGAAATTTTTATAATCGAGGGACTTCATTTTCAAGTAACTTGCTTTTAATCTTAATGAAACGTGTTCGGTAAAATCTCTTCTTAATGAGAGGTATCCGCCGAAATTATTACTACGTTCTACCGATGTAGTAGTAATACTTACAAATTTAGGATAGACACCGCCGAAGCCGAAAGCCCAGCCATCCGTTGCAATTTGTGCATTAGTTATTGTTCCGGCTGTCATTATTATAACTAATAAAATTATTCCGGTTATTTTCCTTTCCATTTTTCAGGTCCCTCGTGTGTTCAAATTACAAATGTAAATCTAAGAAATATAATCCATAAAAATCCATTTGACTTAAAATTCAAAAAAATTTTAAAATTAAACATAAGCTTTTCTCAATTTTTCCTTACCGAGCGAATCAACCAATCTAAATTCCTCCTCGCTTATTTTTTCAACATCTCCGTAATATTGATTTTCCGAACTGTCTTTTTGCAATGCAGTTTTTATATTTGCTCCGGAAAGGATTTTCATTTTTTTTACAATTATGTTGTTCCCGTTTGCCGCATCAACCACGCCTTCTAATAAATATGGTCCCATCGAAGTTGTAAGTCCCGCATACTTTTCATACACTTCAGGAAAGATGACCGCTTCAAACGTGCCGGTTAAATCTTCGAGCGAAAGAAATTTCATAATCTCCCCTTTTTTTGTCTTAATTCGCTTGGAAGTCATATACCATCCTACCATAGTAATTTTACGTTTATCATACTTATGCATTTCTTCCGCATTTATAACACTATGGTTATTAACAAGTTCCTCAAAAAATTCCAAAGGATGCCTTGAAACCATATATCCCAGTATTTTGTGTTCCAGAGCACAAATTTCTTCAATACTGTATTGCCGTCCGGTTATAACTTTTTGTTCAAGATACAATGATTTTTTTTCGAACAAATCGTTACACAACGAAGTCGCAATATTCCGTTGATAAGTATAAACATCCAGCAAACGCATTAAAGTCGGGCGCGTTTGCTTAAAACAATCCATTGCTCCGCATTTTATTAATATTGCTGTTTCTTCGTATCCAATTTTTGTTCTGCTTAAAAAATTTGCAAGCGAAGTGTATTGACCGTTTTTTTTCCGTTCGTCAATAATTTTTTTTATCGATTTACGCGAAAGATTTTTTACTGCCATCAATCCGATACGGACTGCAGTTCCGTAACCTCTATATTCGTACACACTTTTATTAACCGACGGAAGAAGTAATTTAAGTCCCATACGTCTACATTCTTGAATATATACGGCAGCTGAATAATATCCGCCGCCGTTACTAAGCACGCTTGCCATAAACTGTGCAGGGTAATGAGCTTTAAGGTAAGCGACTTGAAAAGAGAGAAGCGCGAAAGAAGCGCTGTGAGCTTTACAAAATGCGTATCCGGCAAATGACTCAATCTGCCGCCACAATTCTTTTGCTATATATTTTGAAAACCCTTTGTTAATGCAGGAGGTAAAGAATTTATCGGATAATTGTTGCATTGCAGCGTGGGAGCGCATTTTACCGCTCATTGCGCGCCGCAATAAATCTGCTTCTTCAAGCGTAAGTCCGGCAACATGATGTGCAATTTTAATTACATCTTCTTGATAAATCATTACGCCGTAGGTCTCGCCCAAATATTTCTCCATTTCCGGTAACAAGTATTTTCTTCGACGGGGATCTTTATGGCGCGCAATAAATTCTTGCATCATTCCGCTTTCGGCAACGCCGGGACGAATAACCGAACTGGCTGCCGTCAGCATTTCAAAAGTATCACACGATAAACGTTTAAGTAAAGAACGCATGCCCGGCGATTCTATGTAAAAACATCCGATAGTTTTTCCCTCCCGAATTATTTTTTTTGTTGCCGCATCATTAAAGAGCATCCCATAATCGTAAATATCAAACTTCACTCTTCCATTATTACGGGGAATAGGTGTATGGATTTTTGTAATTAGGGCTTGTTGATTTTCATCTTTAGGAAGACGATATTCATGCATATTAAGAAGAACCGGATTCGGACTTATTTTTTTACCCTTCTTCATAATTTGTATAGAAAAATAGATCAACTATAGTAAACATTTGTTTACTATAATATAAAGATTTGGATAGAATTAGGCAAGAAAAACTACGGATAATTATTTTGTAGGACAACTTGCCAAGTTGTCCATAACGCAATTTATCATAAACCAATTAAATCAGGATTATAATAATTCCATTTCCAGTCTTCGGATGTTTTACACAATTTTGCTTTAACAGGATTATTCACAATATATTTAATAATTCTTACTAATTCTTCTTGATTCCTAACAACATGATCATAATTTTCATGCTGCCAAAATGGTCCTTGTCTATCAAGTATTTTATTGCATTCAAATGCAGTATATCCTTTCAATGATTCCATTATATCGCCCAGCAAATAAGGAGAAGGATTTTTCCTTCCTATATTCCGTCTGTTATTAGAATTGTAGGACAACTTTCCAAGTTGTCCGTTTGATTTTCCGGAATTATGTTTTGTTTTATTACCGTTCTGTTTGGTCAACATAGCATGTTGACCTACAATAGGCTTAATCACTAAATGGATATGGTTAGGCATAATTGTATAAGCAAATAAATGGTAAACTTTTTTATCTCTATAATGAAATGCTTCCCTTATTATTTCAGTAGCACTTCCATTTTTTAACCAATAAGGACCTCGGGAAGAACTATCTAAAGCATTATCAAACTTAGAAAAATATAATTTCTGCTGTTTGTAATATTCTTCTTTCCGAACCTTTAGATTTTTAATCTCACTGATACGCTTTTCATTCTCCTGTTTTTCTTTTTTCAATTTTTCAATCACGCTTTTAGGTAATGAACCCGCTAATCTTGAAGTAACAAAAAACACATATCCTTCGGGTGTGTAATGCGGAAGATTTCGTTCATAAAAAGTTTTCATAATATTTACAGGACAACTTGCCAAGTTGTCCATATTTTAAATTGGTTGATTTTTATAGTTGTACCGTTTACTTTAATTTATAACAAGATAATGTCTGGTCAATTTAGCAAGTTAACCTACATTTGGGCTTTTATAATTAAATCGGCAAGTTCTCTAAAGGCTCCCTCTCCGCCTTTTTTGCTCAATACTACATCTACTGCATCCCGAACATCGGCAGCGGCATCGCTGGGCGCAAAAGAAACACCTACATCATTTATAATAGAAAGGTCATTTACATCATCACCAATAAAGGCAACATTTTCAAGTGAAATTTTTTTTTCGGTGCAAATTTCTTTCAACTTAATCTCTTTATCCCATATTCCCGTATATAAAAACGATAGCTTAAGTCTTTCCGCACGTTTTTTTATTAAGTCCGAAGTTTCGCCATCCGTTGTAATAATACCTGTTTCAATTCCTATATCACTTAAAAGTTTTGTACCCATTCCATCTTTTACATTAAACTTTTTCATAACCAAACCCTCAGCCGAATAATACAAACCGCCATCGGTAAGAACACCGTCAACGTCGGTTATAACAAGTCGAACTCCTTTTAATTTTTTTAGAATATTTTTATCTGTAAATGTCATTTTTTTTACCTCACCCGGAAAAGTGAAAAATTTTTAATTATCTGGGGAAAACGCTAAATTTCAAGCAGATTATCAATATTTAACTTAAAAACGAAGAAATTAAGCATTTTTATTGGGTAAAGATAGTAAAATTAAATTTTAAAAAATCTTTTGAGATTCGTCAACATTTTGTATTTTAAATGTTGTTAACAAAGAGCAATTGATAAAAATACACAATTGTCTCAATAATTTGAATTAAAATTATATTCGTATAAATTTTGACAAAATTGACTTACTTTTTAGAAGGTAAAATAAATTTTTATTAATGTCCAATATTAAGTTTTTGTTAATTCGATAAAAAAATTGGACTACTTTTTAATTATTGTTAAATTTCGCTACTAATTAATTTAATTTATAACAAAAAAAGGGATGCTTTATGACAAAAGTGTACAAAAATTTCGTCCTTTTTCTCCTATTTTTTTCTAGTGTTGCATTTGCTCAGAAATATACCGTAACGGGTACAGTAACAGATGCAGCAAACGGGGAAAAACTTGTTGGAGCCAATGTATATGTAAAAGGAACTACTATTGGTGCGGCTTCCGATGCAAACGGCGTATATAAATTAACTCTGGATAAGGGTTCTTATACAATAGTTTGCAGTTACGTTGGCTTTGAAAGGGTAGAATCAAAAGTAAACGTTACAAACAATATGACTCTTGACTTCCCAATGAAAGAGCATGAGTTTTCATTATCCGTAACTGTTCTTGCCGACAGAGCAAAAGAAAGAGAAACTCCTGTTGCTTTCACTAATGTTGACAAAAAAGACATGGAGTTTAAATTAGGATCGAGAGATGTTCCCATGGTTTTGAACACTACGCCTTCAGTTTATGCAACACAACAAGGCGGCGGCGCCGGCGACGCGAGAGTTAACGTTCGTGGTTTTAATCAAAGAAACGTAGCTATTATGATTAACGGCGTTCCTGTAAACGATATGGAAAACGGTTGGGTTTATTGGTCTAACTGGGATGGCGTTGGAGATGCTACTTCTTCTATCCAGGTTCAAAGAGGATTAAGCGCAGTCAACTTAGCTACTCCTTCTATCGGTGGAACAATGAACATTGTAACCGATCCAACTGCCGCTAAACCCGGATATAAATTAAAACAAGAGTTTGGTAATGCAAACTTTAGAAAAACTACTGTTTCTGCCAATACGGGTTTGGTAAACGGTAAATATGCAATGAGTGCAACAATTGTACGTAAAACCGGCGATGGTTTTATTGATAAAACTTGGACAGATGCATGGGCATATTACTTTGGTGCCAGTTACAATATTAATGATAAAAACAGAATTGAGCTTTATGCATTAGGCGCACCTCAATTTCACGGACAAAACCTTTACAAACAAAATATTGCAGCATATAGTCATGAATTCGCAAAGGAACTTGGCTACTCGCAAGCAGCTCTTGATAAATTCCCTCAAGCTTCTGCGGGAAGATTTTATAATGAAAACTGGAATTCTGTTAGTTCTTCTTATAACGGACATGTTTATTACAACGAAAGTTTATTTTTCGGTTCAAAAAGTGGTCCTCATCAAAGATATAACCCTACTTTCATTAATGAAAGAGAAAACTTTTTCCATAAACCGATTGTAAACTTAAACTGGTATTCTCAATTCTCTAAAAAATTCAGTTTGTATACAACTGCATATTGGTCAGGCGGAACCGGCGGCGGTACCGGAACCTTAGGACATATTGTGTGGGATTATTCGGGTCCTTCCAGAGTTGCTAATTGGGATGCAACAATCGCCAGAAACGATACTTCCAGTACAGGTTCCTTGGGTATTTTAAGAAACAGTCGTAACGATCAATGGACTTGGGGAATTATTTCCAAAGCTTATTATAAAGTAAACGACAACATCAAAACTTCTTTCGGTATTGACGGAAGAATCGCTTCGATAGACCATTACAGGGAAGTTAGAGACCTTTTGGGCGGCAGCTATTATTTAGATAATTCCGATCAATTCCACCCAAACAGACAAACCCACTTAGGCGATAAAATTGCTTATAACAATACAAATGATGTAAGCTGGTTAGGCGCTTATGCACAAGGCGAATATACAAAAGATCTTCTAACAGCTTATGCAACCGCCGGTTGGTCTATGATTAAATATAACTATACCGATCATTTCAGAAAAGGCGATAACGGCGGCGAAAGAAATGTAGCCACCGATTTTATTAATGGTTACCAATTTAAGGGCGGTGCAAGTTACAGAGCCACGCAACAAGTTGACGTATTCGCAAATGCCGGTTACGTTTCCAAAGTGCCAATATTCGATCAAGTTATTGACGATAGAACCGGAACGAAAGCTGCCGAACCTAAAAATGAAAAATTCATTAGTTTCGAAGCCGGTGTTAATTATACGGGACTTGACGGAGCATTAACACTTAAAGGAAATTTCTACTATACAACTTGGAAAGATAGAGCTAATTCAATTTCCGTTAGAAAAGCAAACGGAGACGAAGCGCTTATTTTCTTACAAGGCGTTGATTCCAGACATTCCGGACTTGAATTTGAGGGCGCTTATCAATCCAGTAAATATTTCAGATTAGACGCAGCAGCTTCTTTCGGTAATTGGAAATATACAGATGATGTACAAGGAACATTTAAAGATTATAATGATCCAAATACACCAAACCAGAATTTTAATTATTACATTAAAGATCTTAAAGTTGGTGATGCACCTCAAACTCAATTGGCTTTATCTGCTACCGTATTCCCATTCAAAGGATTTAGCGCACAACTCGTTTATAAATTCTATGATAACTTCTACGCCGATTGGGAACCAACAAGTAGAACAGATCCTACAGACAGAGGACAAAGTTGGAAAGCTCCTTCTTATAGTCTGGTAGATTTACATGCTACTCTTAATCTGTTTAATTTGGGCGGTACTAACTTCCAGATCTTCGGTCATATCTTTAACTTGTTCGATAAAATTTACGTTCAAGATGCTGTTGATAACAGTAGATTTAATGCATACAGGGTCAATCATAAAATTGTTCATCCACATCAAGCTGATGCAGCCGAAGTATTTCTTGGTTTACCAAGATCATTCAATCTTGGAATTTCCGTACGCTACTAAAATTAATTAAGTGGCTATAATATTAAAGTCCGGCTTTGCGCCGGACTTTTTTTTTGTTTTTTCTTTTTACCCGTTCTAAAATGAAAATTCTCAACCTTTTCTTTCAAGGCAGGCAAGTAAAAAAGTTGGGCATTTATAAATTAATATTTACTTTAAGTCCAACTTTTCCGGAGGATTTTATTTATCTTGCACAAAAAAATCCCGTAAATTTTGCAATCTAAATGCAAATTTTACGGGAAAATTTTATCTATTTTTAGTATCAGAAACTTCTTAAATAAACAACCAAAATATTCAATGAGAACATTATGAAAAAAATACTCTCTTTTTATTTTTACTTATTTATTTTTACATCTTTTTTAACAGCTCAACCAAAACCTTATGTTCTGCTGATATCTTTTGACGGTTTTCGTTGGGATTATGCAAACAGAGGTATTACACCTAATCTGGATAAAATGAAACAAAACGGTGTATCCGCTTCATCGCTGCAACCGGCGTTCCCTACCAAAACTTTTCCTAACCATTATTCGATTATAACCGGAATGTATATCGATCACCACGGAATAATAGCAAACCATTTTATAAATCCGTTTACAGACGAGGTCTATAAATTACGCGATACCAACGCCGTAAGAAACAGTAAATGGTATTTGGGTGAACCGTTTTGGACAACGGCGGAAAGACAGGGAATAATATCCGCCAGCTACTTTTGGCCAGGCTCGGAACAGCGTTTGAGTTACAGGCACCCGACCTATTTCGAAAGATATGATCACCATAGACCGCATAAGACAAGCGTGAACGGCGTAATTAATTGGTTGCAACTTCCTCAAAACGTCAGACCTCATTTTATTACTCTCTATTTTCATGATACCGATGATAACGGACATAAGTACGGACCAAATTCGCAACAAGTTAATTCCGCTATTTCGTCATTGGATTCCGTAATCGGATATTTAAATAAAAAACTCACGGAAATTAAAATGAAAGACAGCGTTGATATCATTCTTGTGTCCGATCATGGAATGACCGAAATATCACCCAAAAAAGTAATTAATATTGAAAAAATATTAAAAGGATTTAATTACAAAATAGAAGGTGAAAAACCGTTCTTGTTAATTAAACCCCGCGGGTATCAAATTGATTCCGTTTATAATGTTTTAAAGAAACATGAAAATCATTACAAAGTTTACAAAAGAGCCGAGATGCCGGACTATTTTCATTACTCTGAAAATCCTTTCATTTTTCCTATAATTGTCGTAGCGGATTTAGGCTGGTCGCTTGTTACAAATAGTTCTTTAAAAAAATTCATCAATCAGAATTCCAAAGGAAACCATGGTTATGATAATCATCAATTAGATATGCATGGCGTATTTATTGCAACAGGACCGCATTTCAAAAAAAATTACAGGACCGGTACAGTTTGGAATATTGATATTTATCCTTTGCTTTGCAAAATTTTTAACATCATTCCCAGAAGCAATATTGACGGAAAGTTAGACAGAATCGGATTTATTTTAAAATAATTGCAGGGAACAAAATTTTCATTCCCTGTAAAATTACAATATAGTAAACCACAACTAAGATTGTTTCCTGCAAAGTTCATAATAAATCTAAATTCTGAAAATATGTTAAAAATCTTTGGATTCTTACAACGGTTAACCGCAAATAACCTATAATTAAAACTCATCGTTAAATTTTATTTTGTTAGTTTTGTGAATTCATTTAATTAACTTTTTTACAGAACACTTTTTTACTTAGATATGAAAAATATTTTGGATATTGAATACGAAAGACTCAAACTGAAAAATAATCTTGATGTTGTACTTTACCAGGACAAATCCCTGCCAATTGTTGCCGTTAATATTTGGTATAAAGTCGGATCATCATACGAAAAGCCCGGGAAAACCGGTCTTGCTCATTTATTCGAACATATGATGTTTCAAGGTTCCGAACACGTTCCCAAAGAAATGCATTTCCGTTATATTCAAGAAGCGGGCGGAAATTTAAACGGTTCGACAAGTATAGACCGTACAAATTATTACGAATCGGTTCCGGCAACGTTTCTTGAAATGGTTTTATGGTTGGAATCCGATAGAATGGGCTTTTTGCTACCCGCGCTAACACAAGAAAAATTGGATAACCAAATAGGAGTTGTTTCAAACGAGAGAAGGCAAAATTATGAAAACCAGCCTTACGGACTTGCCTGGGAAAAGCTATTCGCAGCACTGTATCCCAAAAATCATCCTTACAGTTGGCCAACAATCGGGTGGATGGAAGATATACAAAACTATACATTGGATGATGTAAAAAACTTTTTTAACACATTTTACAGTCCTCAAAATGCAAGTTTGGTTATCGGTGGTCAGTTTGATACTGAAGAAGCTAAAGAACTTGTAAAAAAATATTTCGAGGATATTCCGAATAAAAAGACATTACCGGAATTAAACGTTCCCGACGTACAAATATCCGGAAATAAAAAAGTAATTTACGAAGATAATGTTCAACTACCTAGATTATATCTTGCTTGGTTATCCGACAAAGGTTACGGAAAAGACGATGCAAGTTTGGATATTTTAGCCGATATTCTTACCGGAACTAAAAACTCAAGGATTTATAAATCTTTAATTATCGATAAACAAATAGCTCAAGATGTAGCTGCTTTTCAATATTCGGCAAAAATTAACGGATCGTTTATAATAGTAGCCACTCCCAAACCCGGTATTGATCTCGATACAATAAAAGCGGAAATTTTCAAAGAAATAGAAAACATAATTAAAAACGGGTTAACCGCAAAGGAAATCCGGCGATCTATTAACGCTTATAAATCATCGTATGTGTACTCTTTACAAAATCTTGATGCGCTTATTAATCAAATTAACGATTATACTTGCTTTTTAAACGAGCCGAATTCGTTTGTTTATGATATAGGACGTTATGAAAAAGTTACCGCCGAAAATGTAAAATCGGTAACGGAAAAATATTTAAGTAAAAATTTTGTTGAACTTAATGTAATACAAAAAAAAGATGCATAACTTAAAATTAATTTTTCATAAAATCCGGAAACATTTTTATCTTAGAAAAATTTAAGAAGAGGAAAGAAATTCTAATTTGTTTTAAAATTATATTTTTGATATTTTACAATATATTTTTATCTCCCCTTAGGTTTTAATACCAAGGGTGCAGGGTCACTTAGGTGACCCTTGCTTTTTATATCTTATTATATGAAAACAATAGTTTATATTGATGGATTTAATTTTTATTATGGAGCCGTAAAAGGCACACCGTTTAAATGGGTCGATTTCAAAAAATTATTTCAAAAATTACTTAATAAATCGAATGAAATTACCGAGATAAAATATTTTACTGCAATAGTCTCCGGAAAGTATGACCCTACAAAACCATCAAGACAAAAGATTTATTTAAAAGCCCTCCAACAATTTATACCGGAAATTAAAATTTTTTACGGTCATTTTTTATCTCATGAAGTAAAAGCACCGTTAGCTAATTCCTCAAAAAAACAAAAATATGCTTATATTATTAAAACCGAAGAAAAGGGATCGGATGTAAATATAGCAGTTCATTTATTAAATGACGCTTGGTTAAATAAATACGAATGTGCTGTAATTGTTTCAAATGACAGTGATTTAGCTGAAGCAATAAAATTAGTCAAAAAATATCATCCTAAAAAAATAATCGGATTAATTCATCCTGGTAGAAGTCATCCTTCCAATGAATTAATGAAAAATGCCGATTTTTTTAAAAGAATAAGAACGGGTTTGTTAAAAAATTCACAATTACCGGAAATTATTCCAGGAACACAAATAAGAAAACCACAAAACTGGTGAAAGTTATGATTATTGATAGAAGTATAAAACCTGAAGAAAAAGGGAAAATAGAATTTCAATTACCCGAAATAAAAAAAACAAAATTGCAAAACGGGTTAAATGTAATTTTTGTAGAAAAAAATAATTTGCCAATTGTGCAATTTAACTTTGTAGCCGACTCGGGGAGCAAGAAAGATCCGGTTGGTAAAAGCGGACTTAATTATTTACTTTCGCTTTTAATCGACGAAGGTGCCGGCAAATATTCCGCATTGCAATTGGATGATGAAGTTGAAAGCATCGGTTCAATTTTGCGCTGCCAAACCGATCAAGAATCTTTATCTGTTTCTATGTTAACATTAAAAGAACACCTCGAAAAATCTTTGGAGCTTCTTTCTTTAATAGTAAAAGAACCGAGATTAACCCAAGATGATTTTGAAAGGGAAAAACACAAACAATTAACAAAAATTATTCAATTGCAAGATGATCCGGAATATATTGCAAATTCCGTTTTCAGGAAAATATTATTCGAAAATTCGCCTTATAAATCATCTTCTATTGGGTCTTATAAAGATGTTGAAAACATTACGCATCAGGATGTATTGGAAAATTATAAAAGAAATTTTTCTCCCGGTACATCAACTTTAATTGTGGTTGGCAATATAGAATTCAATACAATTCTAAAATTAATAGAAAAACAATTTACAGACTGGAAAGCCGAACGGACAATAGAAGAAAACCAAAATGTTATTAAACCTAAAAAGAGGCAATTTTATATTGTACATAAAAACGGTTCCGCACAAAGCGAAATTAGAATCGGGAAAATTTCAAGAGGCAGAACTTCGGATGACTTTTACGCCAGAACATTAATGAATTCCATATTGGGCGGACAATTTTCAAGTAGAATTAATCTAAATCTGCGCGAAGATAAAGGTTTTACATACGGAGCGCATTCAAGTTACCAGTATAATAAAAACGGAAGTGCTTTTATCGTATCTACCGGTGTGGAAAGCGAACATGCCGGCGAGTCCGTTAGCGAAATACTAAAAGAAATTGACGGAATAAGAAAATTTATTTCCAAAGAAGAACTAAATTTTAGTAAATCCTACTTGATCAAAAGGTATCCCTCGATGTTTGAAACATTTTCCCAGGTTTCAAGTAATTTAACCTTAATGACGGTTTACGATTTACCTTTAGATTATTTTAACGTTTATATTGATAATATTGAAAGAACGAGCTTAGCGGAAGTTGAAGCCGCCGCAAAAAATGATTTACTGCCGGAATATATCAGTATTCTGGTTGTTGGCGATAAAAATATTATTAAACCGCAGCTTGAAAGGTTAACATCGCAGCAAATTATTGAATTGGATATGGAAGGCAACATAATATAAATACAAAGTTTATATTATAAAAGTTTAATTTTCTATTTTTTTTATTAATATTTTAGATGCCAAACTAACTTTATTTCCCTTTCGTATATAATTGGCAATTTTATCCGTAATCGATAAAAAATCCGCAGCAGATATTACGAAAATTTTTGTTTCTTGCGGTTTAATATTCATGATATAAAAATCCCATAATGATTCCAAATCCTTTTTACTCTCGCCATGCAGTTTAGTAAAATCCTGGAAGTAAAAATACTTTTTCCCGTTTCTTTTCAAAACGGTTTTTATATACTCAATTACAGCGCTGTTATATAAATCCGATTCATTATCTATTAAGAAAAAGGAACCGCCTTTATAAAATTTAAAAATATTACTCAAAGCGCGGTTTACTACACCTTTGGTAAAATCATTATTTAGTTCAAATCTTTCATCGGATATATTATCGTTTAGTATTAAATAATATTCTTTTTTATTACTTTCGATTTGTTTTGCCAAACTTTCGGTATCCGCATCGGGTAAAATTATAACTCCGTAATTGTACGGGATTTTCAATAAGGAATTAAAATCTTCATTGCTTAGCGAATTAATATTACTCAAAATAAAAGCTATACGGGAACTACTTCTTTTTATACCGGCTTTATATTTAAATTCCGCTTTAAGTTTTATTTTACCATTATTCACTATTGTTACAACTGAACTACCAAAATTATTTTTTTCTTCGGCGTTAACATTAACGTCATATATTTCAAGCGTCTTTTTAAGATCGCTGATCAATAATGGAACGGAAATATCATTAGGGAGGGAAACACGGTAAAGATATAACAGTGATTTGTCTTTTTTCTTACTCGGATTTATTTTTTTTATCCAATCATTTTTAATTCCATATTCCGAAAGCGTCTTTTTAAATTTCTTTTCAATAAGATTTTGAGAAACCTCACTATGCTTAATTTGAACTTTAGGCGGATTAAATTTGTCAAGAATTAAATTTACCACCAAAAGCAAAACGACCAAAGCAATTAAAAAATAGATTAATCTTTTTTTTACAATCATTCCGGATTTAGAAAATTAATTAGCACAGTTACTTACCTGTAAATTTAGGAGATCTTTTCTCCAAAAATGCATTTGTCCCTTCTTTAAAATCTTTCGTCCCCGTACATAACGAAAATAGATTTGCTTCCAAGTTTAATCCCTCTTTCAAATTTAAATCCGCAGAACTTAGCGTTGCATTCAATGCCAATTTAACGGCTATTTGTCCCTTCGATTTAATTTTACCTGCAATCTCATTTGCCTTTTCCATTAATTCTTCCGCAGGGTATATATGATTTACAATTCCTAACCTGAAAGCCTCTTTAGCGTCAATCATATCGCCGGTTAAAATATACTCAACAGCTCTGCCCGTATTTATTAATCGAGCTAATCTTTGCGTTCCGCCGTAACCGGGAATTATTCCCAAATTAACTTCAGGTTGACCGAATATTGCATTAGTAGATGCTATGCGTATATGACATGCCAGGGCCAATTCGCAACCGCCGCCAAGCGCAAATCCGTTTACCGCTGCAATAACCGGTTTTCCCAAATTCTCAATTAAATTAAAAACAGCTTGACCTTTTTGCGCAAATGTACGGCTAGAATTCATGTCCAATTCGTTTAACTCCCGAATATCGGCTCCCGCCACAAATGCTTTTTCTCCCGCACCGGTTACAATAACTACTTTTATCTCATCGTTATATTTTATTTCGTTAAAAAGCCGGTTCAATTCATCCATTGTTCTCGAATTCAGTGCATTTAATTTTTTAGGGCGGTTAATTGTCACATAACCTATTTCATTTTCAATTTCAAACATTAAATTTTGCAGTTCCATATTTACCCCTCTACATTGTTACAAAAATTGGAATTCTTAATCTTAAGTCAAACGAAATAAATTGACTATTGGAATAATAGTAATAATTGGTCATTACATCCAAAAGAAACATTGAAAATCCGGCTCCCACGTGAAATCCGAATTTTGAGATGGATTCAAAAAAATTGTTTTGATTTTTATCCAATTTAAATTCGTGATAATTTTCCAAAAAGCTATACGACAATCCGACCTCGGCTATAGGCATCAATAATACAATATTTCTTAACAAAGGATTGAAAAAATATCTGGCGCCTGCATCAATAGAAAACAAAGTACTGGAAAAAGCTGAATAATTGGAATTTTTATAAAAGTCCATATCACCCGGGAAATGTTGGTATCCGAACTTCGTATAAAGAAACACGGGAAGATATTTATTATCGGTATATGAAAATGCCAGGTCAATTCCCATTCCCAAACTTATTCTGTTACTGAATTGGCCTACAGGGAATCTCGGTCCGACCCCGATTGACATAAATAATCCTTTTGCCTTTCCAAACTCTAAATTTTGAGCGTTTGCAGCGGTCGTAATTATAAAAGCAAACAGAAAAATATTTAACAGTCTAAATTTCAATTATCAATATTTTTATTTAGAATTAGAATTTTGTAAACTTTGCTGAAATAACGATGTCCCGACGCCGTGTTCGTAAACCAAATCGCCGCCGTGTTCACCGGTTTCAAAAACAAAAATTGAACCTACAATTGCTAATATAACAAAAGTTATTTTGAGCTTAAGTGTAAACTTTTTCTTAATAGTTAAAAAATAACGCACAGTTAAAATAATAGCGAAATACCAAACGGTAATAGTTGCGTATTGTTCGTGTTTATCTATTAATTCTTCCAACCATTTTGTATTGCCAATATTCGAACGCATTGCAACTTCAGCCGCTTGGTTTCCCGTAAGAACTGCGGCTATTCCCGCCAAAACCCCTAAAAATAAAATCAAATTTGCAATATTATAAACAATTTTATTTGTTGAAAAAAGCGATATAAACTCGAATAATATATATAATAAAAAAAGAACAATTGGGAAATGAATTATAAGCGGATGATAGTTTGCTAAAATTTCCATAAAACCCCTTTCAATATTTAACTTTGTATAAAAACAATCCTTTTGCCAAAGCCGACGGTCCGGCTGCTTCCCGGTTTTTTGATTTAAGTATTTCGGCAAGTAAATTAACCGGATCGTCTTTGCTTGCCGCTAATAAAATTGTGCCGACAATAGCTCTAACCATTCCGTGAAGGAAACGGTCGGCTTCAATTCTGAAAATTATAAAATTATTATTTCCGCTCCATCTTATCTTAGAAATATTACAAACTTTATTTTCCGTTTCCGTTTTTTTCTTTGTAAATGAAGTAAAATCATGTTCGCCCAGTAATACTTTTGAGATTAAGTTTAACTTTTGTAAATCCAACCCGGCAAATCTTGTATCGTAGTTTGAAAAATGAAAGTAGAACGGAGATTTAATTTTACTCATTAAATAAAAATAGCTTCTTTTTTTTGCGTCAAACCTTGAATGAAATTCATCGCTTACTTTTTCCATATTAATAATTGAAATATCATCAGGTAAAATTGAATTTAAAGAATGTAGAAATTTTGATTTATTTACATCCTTATTATATTTGAAATTAGCAACTTGACCAAGCGCATGAACGCCGGCATCCGTTCTGCCCGAGGCGGTCAATGAAATTTCTTGTTTTGTTAAAACCGAAACGGCATAAGTAATTTTATCTTGAATTGTATTACCGTCGGGCTGTGATTGCCAACCGTTATAGCGCGTTCCGTTATATTGAATTGTTAATTTGTAATTATACATTTAATTATTCTTTTTAATAATCAAATCTACAAAAAGGATTTAAAACATTAAGTTAAATTTAAAACGAAAAGGATAAAAGTTGTCTTCCCGGTTAATGAAGATAGGACGCTGAGGAAGGATGGAACACGGATAACACCGATGCAACGGATTTTCACAGATAGAATTTTAATAAAAAACAGCTTTGAAATTTATTAATGGTTTATATTTATTTTCTTTGCGTCCTTTGCGGTTAAAGTAATTGGACGCTGAAAAAACCGATTAATTATGATTTGCACTGAGGGGATGGAACGCGGATAACACCGATGCAACGGATACTCACAGATAGAATTTTAATAAAAAACAGCTTTGAAATTTATTAATGGTTTATATTTATTTTCTTTGCGTCCTTTGCGGTTAAAGTAATTGGACGCTGAAAAAACCGATTAATTATGATTTGCACTGAGGGGATGGAACGCGGATAACACTGATGCAACGGATTTTCACAGATAGAATTTTAATAAAATAACAGCTTTGAAATTTATTAATGGTTTATATTTATTTTCTTTGCGTCCTTGCGCCTTTGCGGTTAAAGAAGGAACACGGATAACACTGATGCAACAGATTTTCACAGATAGAATTTTAATAAAAAAAAACAGCTTTGAAATTTATTAATGGTTTATATTTAATTTTCTCCGCAGCTTTCCGGCTCTGAGGTTAAAAGAAATATAATACGGTTAAAAATGAGTGGAAAATTTCATTTCGAATGTTGACGGCAAATTTACTTTATTTTGTACACCGAATGATATATTCCAGGATAATCCGGTTGAAATGTTTTTATTATATGCAGCAATTAAACGAACTGCATTTATCGCGCTAACGATTCTGTTCAAAATTAATGCACCGACTGCAAATCTAATATTGTTAAAAGCATTTTCACTTGACGACCACATATTCCTGAATTCTTTCCTCTGTGAATCGCTTTCCCAACGCCAATAATGCGTTTTAGGATCGTATGTATTATTAAAATCCCGGTTTAATTCTTTTTCCTTATTAAAATCATCCACACTATCGTAAAATCCGATATCCGCATAAAACTTATCTTCCTTAGAACCGGAGCTTACATTCCCAAAAGATTGGGCAAACGCACGATAATTATTTCTTTGATTTATTCCATAAATATCAAAGCCGGCTAATACGCTCCATAACATACCATCCGCAATTGTAAAATACTTTCCGCTTTGATACGATTCGGCATAAAGTTCCCCCATTCCGGGTAATAAAAGCGAGTAAATAATTCCCAATCCTATGCTTTTCTTTTTGGGTTTTTCACTCAATATATTCAATGAATTATGGTTAACTGCCCGAGTGAATTTTTTACTTTTCAATTCCATTATACTCTTTGTAGAGCTTTGCGCAAATACAGAAACAGTAAAAAGTAAAGAAAGGATGACATTTTTAATCATTATATTTAGCCTAACGCCTCTTGTTTTTGATATTCCGGATTGTTTTCTACCGCCGAACAAATATTGTTATCGGTTGAAGTAATAATAACTTTTTTAAAGTTATTTACCAAGTCAGTTTTGAAGGGATACTTTACGCGTATATAATTAGAAGTAAAACCGTAAATAAATCCGTCTGTTTTTCCCGTTTCGAATAATACCTCAACTTCTTTATTCACGAAGCTTTTATTAAATTCATTCCGCTTTTTATCACTCAAACTTCTTAATAGATTATTCCGTCTTTTTCTTTCGGGAATTTCAATTTTACCAGGCATTTCAATTGCTTTTGTAAAAGGTCTTTCCGAATAGGTAAACACGTGCAAATATTCAACAGGTAAATTTTGCAAAAAGTTATAAGTTTCCATAAAATGGCGTTTCGTTTCTCCCGGAAATCCTACAATCACATCCACTCCGATTCCCAAATCGGGTATAATTTCTTTAGCTTTATAAATTAATTTTTCATAATCTTCCCTTTTATACCTTCTATGCATCAACTTCAAAATATCGTTGCTGCCGCTTTGTAAAGGGATATGAAAATGGTTACAAATTTTTTCGTTTTCTTTTGTGAGCTGTAAAATATCATTTGTCAATAAGTTGGGTTCAATAGAGCTGATTCTTATTCTGAACTTCCCTTTAATTTGCACAAATTTTTCCAATAATTCATAAAAATTAAGATTAACGTTTTTACCGTAATCGCCAATATTTACGCCTGTTAAAACTATTTCTTTATAACCGTTATCTAACAATTTTTTAAACTGGTCCACTAATAACCCGGGATTAGCGCTTCTACTGCTGCCGCGGGCAAGCGGAATAGTACAGAAGGAACACTTATAATCGCATCCATCTTGAATTTTAAGAAATGCTCTTGTTCTGTTATCCGCCTCCGAAGAAAAAGCCGGATGGAATTCTTTTAATCCGCCTGAAGATGTAACATTAATACACGAAAGGTTGCCTTTTTCATCGAATAAATTATAGTTTGAAATATCAAATTTTTCATCATTACCCAACACCAAATCAACGCCGTCAATTTCTGCAATTTGCTTGGGGCGGAGTTGAGCGTAGCAACCGGTAACAATTATTGAAGCTCCGGGATTTTTTCTACGGGCACGCCTAACAATTTGTCTGCACTCACGTTCGGCATTCTCGGTCACCGTACAAGTATTAAGCACATAAACGTCGGCAAAATTGTTAAACTCAACAATTTCATATCCGTTTTGCAAAAATTCTTTTGCTATATATGATGTTTCGGCATAATTAAGCTTGCAGCCTAAAGTATTTAATGCTACTTTCTTTTTCATGGTAATAAAAAAGGCTATGGAGTTAAGCCACAGCCTTCAGTTAAATAAATGGATTTTTATTCTTGTTCCGTATTATCAGCCGGCCCGGTCTCGGTTTTTTCTTCAGTTTTTTCTTCCGGTTTAACTTCCGCTTCAGCGTTAGTTTCTTCAGTTGCTTCGACGGTTTGAGTTTCAGCCGGTTCTTTGACATTTTCGTTTTGTTCTTCCGAAGCGGAATCTTTTTCTACTGTTTCTGTTGCTTCCGCTGCTTGAGTTTTTACGGCAGGCTCTGCTTTTTGCGGAGCTTCATATTCGTGAAACACTGAAGTGTCAATATTTCCCAGATCGGCATTCTTAATATTTTCAACGGAAACTTTACCCAACTTATGCGTTGTAATATAGTCTTGTATTTCCTCATCGGATTTATTTTTCAAAACGGCTAAAGCGCTTAAAACGATTCTTTTATTTTCCTTGCTAAATTCAATTACTTGCATTTCAAGTTCGGTATTTACCGGAAATGAATATGACAAGTTTTTAATTTTAGTAGTGGATAATTGCGATGCGGGAACAAATCCGTCAACGCCGGCAGGAAGTTCGGCTATAACGCCTTTTTCAATAATTCTAACCACTTTACCTGTTACAATAGAGCCAACTTTGTAGATGTTTTCGAAAGAATCCCAAGGATTATCTTCTACCTGTTTATGTCCCAATGAAATTTTCCTTTGTTCGGTATCAATTCCTAAAACTACAACTTCCAGCTTTTCACCTTTCTTCACAATTTCTCCGGGATGTCTAACTTTTTTAGTCCATGACAAATCTGATATATGAACCAATCCGTCAATTCCAGGTTCAAGTTCAACAAAAACACCGAAATTAGTTAAATTTCTAACTGTTCCGGTATGTTTTGAACCGACGGGATATTTTTTCATCAATTCTTGCCAAGGATCCGGTGTAAGCTGTTTCATTCCGAGTGAAATTTTCTTTTCATTTTTATCTAGACTTAAAATAACCGCTTCAACTATTTGCCCCATAGAAACGAATTGGGAAGGATGACTTATATGTTGTGTCCAGCTCATTTCGGAAATATGAATTAGTCCTTCAATTCCCTTTTCTATTTCAATAAAAGCGCCGTAATCGGTTAAAGAAACAACTCTACCGGAAACTTTATCGCCCACTTTATATTTTTCATCGATATTTTCCCAAGGATGCGGGACCAATTGCTTTAAGCTTAAAGAAATCCTTTTCTTTTCGGTATCAAAATCGGTTACAACCACTTTAATTTTTTCGTCCAATTTTACCACTTCGCTCGGGTGATTAATTCTTCCCCAGCTTAAATCGGTAATATGAACTAACCCGTCCACTCCACCAAGGTCTACAAACACTCCGAAATCCGTAATAGCTTTTACCGTACCTTCAAGAATTTGACCTTTTTCCAAGCTGTCCAATATTTCTTTTCTCTGATCGGAAATAGTTTCTTCGATTAAGGCTTTGTGGGAAACGACAACATTTTCGGTAGGAATATTAATTTTAACAATTTTGAAATCCATCGTTTGTCCTACGAATGCGTCAAAATCTCTAACCGGACGAATATCGATTTGCGAACCGGGTAAGAAAGCTTCAATTCCCATTAAGTCAACTACCATACCGCCTTTAATTCTTTTAAGAATTTTCCCGGTAAGAATAGTTTCGTTTTCGTAAGCATCAAGAATTTTAGCCCACACTTTCAAAAAGTCGGCACGTTTTTTACTTAATTGCAAATTACCTTCTTCATCTTCAACACTTTCAACAACAACATCCACTTGCGCGCCAATTTTAAGATCGTCGGTAGATGCAAAATCTGCTTTAGGAATAGTACCGTCGGATTTAAAACCGACATCTATCACAACATTATCCCCGGCAAAACCCACAATTGTTCCGCTTATAATTTCACCTTCTTTAAAATCACGGAATGATTCATTATAAAGTTTAGCTAAAGTCTGTAATTCTTCTTCACTATATTCATCAGCATTAAAAAATTTAGCACGATCAATAGAGTCAGTCTTTTTTTCTTCAGCAATATTCTCTTTTACTTCTTCGGTCATTTAGCCTCCAACTAATTAGGTTCGTAATAACAAATTCCGCCATCAAAAATTAGTATTACGATATAAATTTAATTTAACATAACAATTAGGATGGCTTTTTAAACTTCTATTTTTTTATTTAATTTAATTTGTTCCACTTTTTGAATAATTTTTTGAATTTCTTCTTCAATAGTTAAATCGGTAGTATCCAACACAAATGCATCTTCTGCTTTGGATAAAGGACTTACCGAACGTTGACTATCTATTTTATCTCTTTTTTTCAAATTGCTTTTAACTTCATCAAAAGAAATTCTAGTTCCTTTTTCTTTATATTCATCGAACCGTCTGTTCGCTCTCTCATGCAAATCGGCTGTTAAATAAATTTTCAAATCTGCATTTGGGAAAACGACAGTAGTTGTATCCCTACCTTCAGCAACAAGATTCACATTATCGCCAAGACGCCTTTGAATGTTAACCAATTCATTCCTTACTTCTGGAATTTTACTTACTTCGCTTACTTTTTCATTCACTTCAGGGGTTCGAATAAACGGAGTAACATCTTCACCATTCAAAAAAACATGCGTTATTCCGTTCTCAAATTTCAATTGTAAATCAATATTTTTCACTAATTTTACAATAGCATCATGATCATTTACAACATCATGTTTTAATGCAAGATAAGTAATTGCGCGATACATTGCGCCGGTATCTAAATAAGTAAAGCCTAATCTGGTTGCCAAATACTTTGCTACCGAACTTTTACCGGATGCAGCCGGTCCGTCAATTGCTATTATAATTTTTTTTGACATAGTTTATAAAAATAAGCAAATGGATTTTTAATCTCAACTTTTTTTAACTCTCTTATTGCTCTAATTTATTATAGAAAAGGGATTTACTTTCAACATAAAAATGCAAAGGGTATGAAAAATGGGAATAATTAGTTGGATATTTATGGGTGCAATAGCCGGCTGGTTAGCGCATAAAATAACCGGTCCAAACGGAAAAAAACACGGTTGTATTTCAAACATTTTATTAGGAATTATCGGCGCTTTTATAGGAGGATTTATCATGTCGTTACTTGGTGGATATGGAGTGACCGGTTTTAATCTTAGAAGCATTATAGTGGCAACACTCGGAGCCGTTGTGCTTATTTGGATAGGCCGGTCTATAAAGAATTAGCCTAATTTTCATTAAGAATCTTCATCATATCTTTATGAATCAATCCGTTTGTAGCCAAAAATTGTTTAGTATTAATTCCAATTTTATTACCATTGAAATCCGAGACTAATCCACCGGCTTCTTCAATAATTAATTTTCCAGCTAATATATCCCAAGGGAAAATAGAAACTTCCCAAAATCCGTCAAATATTCCTTCTGCAACAAAACAACTGTCCAAGGCAGCCGATCCTAATCGTCTAACGGCTCTCGATTTTCTTAGAAAGGCTGTAAATTTATTAAACACATTAGATGGATTTTTTGCTACATCATACGGGAAACCGGTAGCCAACAAACATTTAGCCAAATCTGTCCGTTTACTAACGCTTAACCGATTTTGATTTGCAAAAGAACCGCATCCCTTTTCCGCTTTATATACAACATTTCTCATAATATCGTAAACAACGCCGTAAATTACTTGGTTGTTTTTCAAAACTGCAATTGAAACAACAAATATTGGCAAACCATGAGCAAAATTAGTAGTACCGTCCAATGGGTCTATTACCCATAAATACTCAGTTGTACCCTTAATCATTCCAATTTCTTCCGATAAAATTCCATGTCCGGGAAAATTTTTATTAACAAACTTAATAATCAAATCTTCGGCTGCTTTATCCGTTTCCGTAACAATGTTCGCTACATTTGTTTTATACTTTATCTCGTGACTTTTACCGAAATTATTTTTAATTAATTCGCCTGCTTCTTTTGCTATTTCTATTACCTTAGGCAGCATATTTCATCATCAAACAATAAATTCTAAAAACAGAATAATAAAATACAAAAAACATGAGAATTCAATAAACAATGGAAAAATTTTCACAGATACCGTTGATCACTCACCGGTTTTGATAATCTTGTTACGGCGCAGCTATGAAAAATTATAATTCGCGCTTTTGCGGCTAAGTACTTACACTACCGCAGATTACCACACATCAACTGATTGAAATGTGTTACGTTAAAAAGTTAAAGGGTTGTAAACATCTATCTCAAGCTGAATTTATGATTCCTTGTGCAACTCTGTTTTTACCTTGCCTCCTTTTGTGAAAAAGCCGGTGAACCTCAACCGGAAGATGTAAAATGTGAAACGTCTTTTTTGCTTAACCACAGAAAACATGAAGAAAAAATGAACAATTGCTAAATCTCCGGAAATAACTACTGACTCATCCAGAGTTCTTTTTTATTTTTTGAGGACAAAAGTTAATTTTAAAAAACGATAAGAATAGAGTGGTTAAATATTAAACACATTGATTTTCTTGATAGCCCTAACTAATTTTGGTATATTACATCCCCTTAAAATAATATAAAAATACTTGTATATGAATGACAAAACAAAAAAAATAAAACCCAGCGAATCAATAGTTGAAGATATTCCAAAAATTCTACCGGTTTTACCGTTAAGAGATACGGTAATTTTTCCATATATGATTTTTCCGGTATTAGTAGGAAGAGAGCAATCGATAAGAGCGGCAAATTATGCATTAGAAAATTCAAAATATATATTTCTCTCAGCTCAAAAACAGGCAAACATCGAAGACCCAACGCCAAAAGACATTTATAAAGAAGGAACTATAGCTAAAATAATTCAGATACTTAAATTACCTAACGGACTAATGAAAATTTTAGTCGACGGAGTTTTGCAAGGTAAGATTAAAAAATTTGTAAAAAATCCGGAGTTTTTTGAAGCTGAGATTGAAATAATTTTACCGCCGGAAGAAGATCCTACAGAATTGAACGCATTAATTCGCCAACTCTCTGCAAAATTTAAAGATTACGTTAAGATAAACAGAAATATTCCCAGCGAAGCTATTAGCGCTTACGAAAATATTGACGAACCCGACCGTAAAGTATTTTATGTAGCTGCAAATATTAATCAACCTATTGAAGTAAAACAATCCGTTTTACAGGAATATTCCATTAAGGATCAAATTTATTTGTTAATTAAAATTTTAAGCTCCGAAATAGATATTTTAAAAGTAGAAAAGGAAATTGAGAATAAAGTTCAGGAAAACATTACCAAAACCCAAAGAAAGTTTATTATTCAAGAACAAATAAGAATTCTTCAAGAAGAGCTTGGTGAAGAAGAAGAAATTTCACCGGAATTTGTAAAATTAAAAGAGCGGATTCAAAAAGCTAAAATGCCAAAAGCCGCAAGGGAAAAAGCAATTGAAGAACTGAACAAGTTAAAGAAAACACCCCCCAGCTCACCCGAATCGACCGTAATTAGAAATTACCTAGATTGGCTAATTGAAGTCCCTTGGTTCAAAAAAACAAAAGACAACCTTGATATAAAAAATGTAAGAAAGATTTTGGACGAAGATCATTATGGGTTGGAAAAACCGAAAGAAAGAATTGTTGAACATATTGCTGTCTTAAATTTGGTTAAACAAATGAAAGGACAAATACTTTGTTTTGTAGGACCTCCCGGAGTTGGAAAAACTTCGTTGGGAAAATCTATTGCCCGCGCAATTGGAAGGAAGTTTGTACGGATTAGTCTGGGCGGCGTGCGCGACGAAGCAGAAATAAGAGGGCACAGAAGAACTTACATAGGATCAATGCCGGGGAAAATAATTCAATCTATGCGGAAAGCAAAAACAGTAAATCCGATTATGTTGTTGGACGAAATTGATAAAATGAGCATGGATTTTCGCGGCGATCCGTCAAGCGCTATGCTGGAAGTTTTAGACCCCGAACAAAACAACAGCTTTAACGATCACTATCTTGACGTTGAATATGATCTATCCCAAGTAATGTTTATTACAACCGCTAATGTAAGATACAATATTCCATTACCTTTGCAAGACAGAATGGAAATAATTGAACTGCCGGGTTATCTGGAATTTGAAAAACTTGAAATTGCAAAAAGACATATTATTCCAAAACAAATTAAAGCGCACGGTCTCGAAAAATTTAACGTGGAATTTACCGATAAAGCAATTCTAAAAATTATTGAAGAATATACCGAAGAAGCTGGCGTTAGAAATTTGGAAAGGGAAATTGCTACCAACCTTAGAAAAACGGCGCGGGATATTATTCTCAACCAATCGGATAACGGTAAAAATAAAAAATTAAAATCAAAATATATTATTGACGAAAAGAAAGTTGAAGATAATTTGGGAGTTCCCAAATTCAAAAAATCGAAAATTACAAAAGAACCCAAAATAGGATCGGTAACGGGACTGGCATGGACGAGCGTTGGCGGAGACATTTTACAGGTGGAAACAACTGTAATGAGCGGAAGCGAACGACTTACTCTTACCGGTCAACTTGGCGATGTAATGAAAGAATCCGCTCAAGCGGCTTTAAGTTATTTACGTTCTAATGCAAAGGAATTAGGATTATCCCCCAACTTTTACAAAGGCAAGGAAATTCATATCCATCTTCCCGAAGGAGCTATTCCAAAAGACGGACCTTCGGCGGGAATTACTATGACGATGGCTATGTACTCATCCTTAAGCGGTAAACCGGCAAGATGCGATGTTGCAATGACCGGAGAAATAACGCTGCGCGGAAATATACTGGCTATCGGCGGTTTGAATGAAAAACTTTTAGCCGCCAAACAAAGCGGAATAAAAAAAGTTTTAATTCCGAAAGAAAATGAGAAAGACCTAAAAGAAATTAAAAAGGAAATTTTGGAAGGTTTGGAAATTGTACCTATTTCCACTATTAATGAAGCAATTCCGCATGTTTTCGGAAATATTAAAACAAAGAAACCTTCAAAAAGAAAAACAACAAGCAGAAAAAAATCCAAATAATGCATTACGAAAGTACGAAAATAGACCGCTCGACAGAAAAATCCGTTTACGAAACTTTATTAAAATCAATGGATTCTGTTTTAGAACCAAATATACCTGTAATTTCTAATCTTTCTAATTTTATTGCCG
This sequence comes from Melioribacteraceae bacterium, assembly GCA_026983795.1. Taxonomy (GTDB): domain Bacteria; phylum Bacteroidota; class Ignavibacteria; order Ignavibacteriales; family Melioribacteraceae; genus BMS3ABIN04. The sequence goes on along the minus strand of JALSTI010000224.1, from coordinate 2,746 downwards.
TACTAAAAGATTCTTTTCCTAAAATTAGTTGGATTGGATATTATTTTTTGAAAAACGGGTCTTTATACCTTGGACCTTTCCAAGGTAAAGTTGCATGCACCAAAATTGAGGTGGGAAGCGGAGTATGCGGAACGGTTGCCGAAAAGAAAGAATCTTTAATTGTTGAGAACGTCCACAAATTTTCCGGACATATTGCCTGCGATTCAGGTTCAAATTCGGAAATCGTTCTTCCCATCTTCAATAATGGGGAATTAATTGGTGTGCTTGATTTAGATAGTTATGATTTTGCTGCATTTACCGAACTGGATAAAATTTATATGGAAAAAATGTTAAATTTATTATCCAATAAAATTAATTTTAACACTTTAAATTTTTAATAAAAATATCAGCCGGAGTTAATTTTGACATTTGTTGTTACTGCCAGAAAATGGCGACCGAAAAAATTCTCGGAGGTTATTGGTCAAGATCATATTACTACAACATTAAAAAATGCGTTGATAAATAACAGAATTGGTCATGCCTATATTTTTGCCGGTCCCAGGGGAATTGGGAAAACTACAACGGCAAGAATTTTAGCTAAAGCATTGAATTGTTTGAACCCGCAAGACGGTGAGCCGTGCAACGAATGCGATATGTGTAAAAAATTTGATGATTCACAAACAATGGACGTTATAGAAATTGACGGAGCATCAAACAGAAGAATTGAGGAAATCAGAACATTGCGGGAATCGGTTAAATATGCACCTACAATCGGTAAATATAAAATTTATATCATCGATGAAGTTCACATGTTAACAACCGAGTCTTTTAACGCATTACTTAAAACTTTGGAAGAACCTCCGGAACATACTATTTTTGTTTTCGCAACGACCGACGTACATAAAGTTCCCCTTACAATTGTTTCAAGATGCCAAAGGTTCGATTTCAGAAGAATCGAATTAAAAGAAATCAAATCGACATTAAAAACCATCTCCGCTGCGGAAAATATTAAGATAGATGACGAATCACTTACAATAATTGCAAAGAAAGCCGACGGGGCACTTAGGGACGCCGAAAGTATTTTCGATCAAGTTGTATCATTTTGCGGTAAGGATATAAAATCTGATGAAGTAAAGAAAATGCTGAATTTGATTGACGAAGAAATTTATTTCCAAATTTCAGACTCAATTTTAAATAAAACTTTCGAAACCGCTTTTAATATTTCCACTCAAATTTACGAACGCGGATGGAACTATATTGATTTTTTGAACGGTTTGGTTGAACATTTCAGAAATTTACTAACCGTTGTAATAAGAAAAGATTCAAAATTAATAGAAACCTCAGAAAATTTTAAATCTAAATATTTAGAATATAAAGATAAGTTTAGTGAAGCTGATATTCTAAGAATTCTTACATTTCTAAATAATGTTCAAACCGAACTTAAATTCACACAAAATCCTAAACTTAAAATTGAAGTTTCGTTATCCCAATTGATAGGATTGGAAAAATCTACTACTATAACAAAACTGTTAAACCAGCTAAAAAAAAAGGATTTTCTGACTGAAGATTCTACATCTACAAAAGAAAAACCTGTAAAAGCTAACGAAACGCACAAAGAAATTATAAAACCTTCTTCACCAAGTACCGAACCTGTAAAAACACATGCATGGAAAAATAAAAACGGAGAAAAGGATTTTGTTTTTGAAAAAATTATCCAAAAGTGGATTTTTTTCATCGATCAAATAAACCTGGAAAAATTCACGCTTGGGTCCATAATGTCGTCTGTAAAACCGGTTAGTCTGGAGGGAAATGTAATTAAACTTAAAGTGGAGCATTCTGAAGATGCATCGATCTTAAAAGAAGAGTGTGAATATTTAAGAAAAAAAGGGAAAGCAATCTTTGGGAATAACGTAAGGTTTGAATTTTCCGAAGAAAAATTATCTGAGAGTGAAAAGAAAATCCTTTCAAATAAAAAAACACCGGAACGCGGAAATTCGTCTAGCGAAAAACATAAAATTGAAACAGGGGAAGATAATCCCCTTATAGTTGCATTAATAGAAAAGCTAGGCGCGCGGGAAATATCACATTAAAAACGTTAACTTATTTAAAATAAAAAATCCGGCAAAAAAGCCGGATTAAAATAAAAATCTGGCAACGACCTACTCTCCCACACTTAAAAATGCAGTACCATCGGCGTTTAGGGGCTTAACTTCTCTGTTCGGAATGGGAAGAGGTGTAACACCCTAGCTATAGTCACCAGAAAACCTTGCCTGCGCGTAAAAACGCGAAGGACCAATCTATTCAAAAAAATTAATGAAAGATTGAATGGTAAAATGAATCCATAAGCCGTTTTTAATAAATTTTAATGGATAAGTCTCACGACCAATTAGTACTGCTCGGCTAAATACATTACTGCACTTACACCTACAGCCTATCAACCTCGTCATCTTCGAGGGGTCTTTAGTGCCAAAAATGGCAGGGATACCTAATCTTGAAGTGGGCTTCGCACTTAGATGCTTTCAGCGCTTATCCCTTCCGAACGTTGCTACCCAACGGTGCCGCTGGCGCGACAATTGGTGCACAAGAGGTTCGTTCACTCCGGTCCTCTCGTACTAGGAGCGAATCTTCTCAAGTATCCTACGCCCGCATAGGATAGGGACCGAACTGTCTCACGACGTTCTGAACCCAGCTCACGTACCGCTTTAATTGGCGAACAGCCAAACCCTTGGGACCTTCTTCAGCCCCAGGATGCGATGAGCCGACATCG
>JALSTI010000223.1 GCA_026983795.1 Melioribacteraceae bacterium | reverse complement strand
ATTTCGGCTTTCACTTGTTCTTTTAAAATAACTTTGCCCTCATCCAATAATTGCTGAACGTGTGAACGCAATTCCCTTGTTTTAGGGTCTACTATTTGAAATTCCTCTTCTATTCCAAGAGAGAATAATTGATCAGTCATTTTTATTTTTTGACTTATTAGATTTTAACTTTTGTGAATTTACAAATGAGGTTATAAAATCGCCCCATGTTAAATTATTTCTTCCTTTTTTGTGCTTTTTAGCTCGTCTTATTGCCATATTTGCGGCTTTTTCAACAACCCATTCAAAGTTTTCTTCGCCAACAGAATTCACGTCTGCATCCGGAGCAGGATTACCGAAATCAATAGCATAAGGTATTCCATCCCTAACGGCTAATTCCACAGTATTAAAATCATATCCTAAGGCATTATTAATTTTCAAGACGTCGTTTTCCAATTTTTTTAACAGTTTTTCTTCAACAGGTTTGGGATTTTTTACATACCTTAAATGATGCGGTTGAAGCGGATCATATTGCATAATTCTTACATCCCGTCTGTCTAAACAGTAACATCTGAAATAATCGGTAAAATCAATAGCCTCTTGTAACATCATTACCAAATCGCCTGTACTATTATAAACGTTGAAAAACTCTTCTTTGTCGTGAATTTTATAAACATGTTTCCAACCGCCGCCGGCAAACGGTTTAAAAAATGCCGGGAAGCCGACGTAATCAAATATGCCATCCCAATCCAAAGGATATTCCAAATTTCTCATTGACATTTCATTAGTATCCGGCGGATGAGAATTTGACGGTAGAAGAACGGTTTTGGGAACATTCACATTAACTTTAGTAGCTAACGCATTGTTAAAAAACTTATCGTCGGCGCTCCACCAAAAAGGATTATTTATTACTGCCGTCCCATTTAGAGCGGCATTTTTCAAGTACGCCCGGTAAAAAGGAATATCTTGTGAAATACGGTCTATTATTACGGCGTATTCCGTTTCCAAACCTTGAATAACTTTATTTATTTTAACGAATTCGGCGACAATTCCTTTTTCCTTTTTAGCATTTACCCGTTCGACGAATGCTTGCGGGAAAGTATTTTCTTGACCAAACAGTATTCCAATTTTTTTCATTAAAGGCACCTAATTAAAGTAAAAGTTTCAAATATCTAAATTCTGATTTAAGAGAATTCTGAAATTTATTTTCAATATAAAAAAGAAATTCTTTAATTTCACTATAAATGGAAACAATTTACATATAAATTCTAAAGAAAAAAATAATTACGGATTTAATTCAGGATATATTATCCGTTTTGACAGGTAAAAATAAAAAAGGCTGCGCAAGGCAGCCTGTAATTAGGAGGAGTCATTACTTTATACTGTTTCCCTGTAACTTTGTAGCAATTTCATATAATTACCTCTTTCGAATGCAGCCGGTTCAGCCACGGATTTTTGACTCATACTACCTTTCATTAAATCAATAGAATCATATTCATTATCTTCCATCCATTCTTCCATGCTTTTTAGAATTTCGGCTACACGATTAACCCCATTTCTTAATAATTCCGAAGCCATCATAGCAACATCGCCGCCGGCCATCATTATTTTAAGAACGTCAAGGTGGTTATGTATTCCACTGGTTGCGGCAAGACTGGCTTTAATTTGACCGTATAAAATTGCAATCCAGCGTAGTGGTAACCTCATTTCCCAATTACTGCTTAAAACTAAATTAGGAACCACTTCAAGTTTTTCCAAATCGAAATCCGGTTGATAGAATCTATTGAATAAGACCAAAGCGTCGGCACCTGCGTGATCCAATTTTTTAGCCATGTTAGCCATTGATGTAAAAAACGGACTAAGTTTAATGGCAACGGGAATTGTAACATTTTCTTTTACCGCTTTCAGAGCATCGATATACATAGTTTCAATTTCCGAGCCGGTAATATTTGGATTTGTAGGTACATAATAAACATTCAGTTCTAAAGCATCAGCGCCGGCATCTTGAATATTTTTTGCATATTTTGCCCAACCGCCACTGCTTACACCGTTCAAGCTTCCGATTACTGGAATATCAACCGCTTTTTTAAGGTCTGCAATATGATCAAGATATTCGTACGGTCCCAAGTTAAATTCTTCCGGTTCGGGTAGATAAGAAATAGCTTCCGCATGACTTTCGGCGTTAAAGCTCAAATAATGGTCTAATTCACCAGACTCGTGTGTAATTTGTTCTTCAAAGAGTGAATAAACGACTATTGCTGCCGCACCTGCGTCTTCTAACGCCTTAACAGTATCAACATTTTCGGAAAGGGGCGATGCCGAAGGCACAATTGGGTTTTTCAGTCTTAATCCCATGTATGTTGTTGAAAGATCCATTTTAAACTCCATTTTTATTAAAATTTTAATTAATGGCGGCCGAAACAACCGCCATGTTAATTATTGTTGTTTATCGTCAACATCTTCATGTTCAATAAAATGACTATAATCCATACTTGCCATATTTTCATAGATTTTCCAAACCTCTTTTACATGCTCTTGACCTTTTGCCAATAATTCTTTTGCTCTTTCTGGCATCGATTTAGTTAGCATTTTAAATCTGGTTTCGTTGTAGGTATAGTCTTTCAACGGAATTTTAGGTCCTTTGTAATCTAATTTAAGAGGATTCTTTCCAGCATAAATATTTTCGGGATTATATCTGAACATCGGCCAATAACCCGAATCGACTGCTAATTTTTGCTGTTTGAATCCATTTTTAAGGTCGTAACCATGCGCAATGCAATGGCTATATGCTATGATTATGGAAGGACCGTCATAACGTTCCGCTTCAATAAAGGCGCGGACTGTTTGCAAATCGTTTGCTCCCATAGCTACCTGCGCAACATAAACATTACCGTAATTTATAGCCATTCTTGCAAGATCTTTTTTAGGTAACGATCTTCCGGCAGCGGCAAATTTGGCAACCGCTCCCAATCCGGTAGCTTTTGATTGCTGACCGCCTGTATTAGAGTACACTTCAGTATCCAACACCAAAATATTTACGTTTTTACCTGAAGCCAACACATGGTCCAATCCGCCGTAACCGATATCGTAAGCCCAACCGTCGCCGCCTATTATCCAAACCGATCTCGGCATCAAATAATCGGCTACGGAAAGTAATTCTTCGGCTTCTTTTGAATTTAGTTTTTTAAGAGCATCTTTTACTTGTTCCACTTTTTCACGATGTTCTTTTATTTCTTCTTCGGTTTTGGGTTTAGCGTTAATTACGGAATTTACTAATTCTTCGCCTAATTCATTTTTGAAATTTGAAAGGAGTTCTTTGGCAAACTGACTGTCTCTGTCAACTGCCAATCTAACACCCAAACCAAATTCGGCATTGTCTTCAAACAAGGAGTTATTCCAAGCGGGACCTCTACCCTCTTTGTTAGCTGCGTATGGAGTAGTAGGTAAATTACCTCCATAAATTGAGGAACAGCCCGTAGCGTTTGCAATTATTGCTCTATCTCCAAATAATTGGGTAACCAGTTTAACATAAGGTGTTTCACCACAGCCCGGACAAGCGCCGGAGAACTCAAATAACGGTTCCAGCAACTGACTGCCGGCTACAGTTTCAATTTTTAATTTAGTTCTGTCATATTCGGGTAATTCCAAAAAGAAATCGAAGTTAACTCTTTCTTTTTCTCTAAGCGGAATTTGCGGTGACATATTAATTGCTTTACGTTTAACTTCTTTTTTATCTTTTGCCGGACAAACCTCAACGCAAAGATTACATCCCGTACAGTCTTCAACCGCAACTTGGATTGTATATGCTTTACCTTTATCTTCCTTACCTCTTGCTTCGGTCCATTTGAAAGTTTCCGGTGCATTTTTAGTATATTCCATATCGTAAACTTTAGCACGAATTGCGGCATGAGGACATGCAATAACACACTTGTTACATTGAATACAAATATCTTTTTCCCAAACCGGTACTTCTAACGCTACATTTCTTTTTTCCCATTTAGCAGTTCCGGTGGGGAAAGTTCCGTCGGCGGGTAATTTGCTAACAGGAATATCGTCGCCTTTGCCTGCAATCATCATTGCTTCAACTTCTCTAACAAATTCCGGAGCTTTTGGTGAAACAACGGGAGGCAATTCAATTGTACTTGTAACTTGTTTCGGGTAATCAATTTTATTTAAGTGAGCTAATGTTTCGTCTACCGCTGCAAAGTTCTTTTGAACAATACTTTCACCTTTCTTTCCGTAAGTTTTTTGAATTGCTTCTTTTATCTTGATAATTGCGTCTTCTTTCGGAAGTATTCCGGAAATAGCAAAGAAACAAGTCTGCATAATAGTGTTTATTCTTACACCCATACCGGTTTTTTTAGCTACTTCGTAAGCATCAATAACGTAAAATTCCAAATTCTTATCTATTATTTGATTTTGAACTTTTTTAGGCAGCATATTCCAAACATCTTCAGTTTTGTAAGGACTGTTTAGCAAGAATGTACCGCCTTCCCTTATATTTCCCAATACATCAAATTTTTCTAACAAAACAAATTGATGACAGCCAACGAAATCCGCTTGTTGAACAAGATAAGTTGAGTGAATGGGATTTTTCCCAAAACGTAAATGGGAAATGGTAGTAGAACCAGATTTTTTAGAATCGTAAACAAAATATCCTTGTGCATTAAACTCCGTACCTTCACCAATAATTTTAATTGAGTTTTTGTTTGCACCCACAGTTCCGTCGGAACCTAAACCGTAAAACATACATTTTGTAGCGTCTTTATCTTCGGTAATAAATGAAGGATCGAACTCAAGACTTGTATTTGTTACATCGTCATAAATTCCAATTGTAAAATGATTTTTCGGTTCATCCAATTTCAAATTATCGAAAACGCCTTTAATCATAGCCGGAGTAAATTCCTTAGACGACAAACCATATCTTCCGCCGACAACTTTAGGCATATTTTCGAAAGGTTTGTTTTGGGAATTCATTGCTTCGGTTATAGCCGTACTTACATCAAGATATAGCGGTTCTCCTAATGAACCCGGTTCTTTCGTTCTATCCAAAACGGCTATTTTTTCAACTGTTTTTGGTATTGCGTTCAATAAATGTTCAACCGAAAATGGTCTGTACAAACGTACTTTGATAAAGCCTACTTTCTCTTCCATTCTTTCGGTCATATATTGAACGGTTTCTTCAACTGCTTCGGCGCCGGAACCCATTAAAATAATAATCCTTTTAGCGTCCGGTGCTCCGTAATAGTCGAACAAATGATAAGCTCTACCGGTTATTTCGGCAAATTTATCCATTGCATTTTGCACTATTTCAGGAGCCGCCAAGTAATATTTATTAACGGTTTCCCTCCCTTGAAAGTAAACGTCAGGATTTTGCGAAGTACCGCGTATAAAAGGGTTATCGGGATTTAATGCGCGTTTTCTATGAGCAATAACATATTTATTGTCGATCAACTTTTTAAGATCGTCAGTTGTAATTTCTTCAATTTTTTGAACCTCATGGGAAGTTCTGAAACCATCGAAAAAGTGAACAAACGGAAGTCTGCTTTCCAAACTTGCTTTATGTGTAATTGCGGCAATATCTTGAACTTCTTGAATTGAACCGGAGGCAATCATACCGAATCCGGTAGGTCTTACTTGCATAACATCTGTATGATCTCCAAAAATGGATAATGCTTGTGCTGCTAAAGACCTTGCAGAAACATGGAAAACCGCAGGAGTTAATTCACCCGCAATTTTATGCATATTAGGAATCATAAGCAGCAATCCTTGCGATGCCGTAAAAGTTGTTGTTAAAGCACCCCCTTGTAAAGCTCCGTGTACCGCGCCCGAAGCGCCGCCCTCGCTTTGCATTTCAGTTACCGAAGGAGTTGTTCCCCATATATTTTTTTTGCCAACAGCTGACCAGGCATCGGACCATTCTCCCATAGGAGAAGAAGGTGTAATGGGATAAATTGCGATTACCTCACTAAGCTGGTATGCCACACGGGCAGCAGCCTCGTTTCCATCGATTGTTATTTTTTTCCGTGTACTCATTTATTTACTCCAATATTAATTGAATATTCAGTTGGATTTTACCGTCTTATTCAAATTCTGAGCCAAAGATACCAATATTAAAATTAATTTATTCAATATATTTTAGACTATAAAAGAGATTGACGCATCTTTTTAATCTTGTTAATGGGAATATTATATCTTTTTTATCTTATTTTCAAGAAAATATTTTTATAATCACTTTTGCCGAATGGAAAAAATATTTGAAACACTTTTACCTGTTGAATTTTCCTTTAAGTTTTCCAAAGTATCCCTTAAAACGCCCAAGCTTCTTTGACTTAGCAAGTCAATTTTCACCAGACCGAATTCTTCAATGGGATACATATCGGGTTGAGTAACAATTAAACCTAAGCCCTTGTTAGCCGCATATTCTAAAGCCACGTAGTTTATTATAGGTTTTTCTGTAATGATAATTCCCCCCGGATGGATGCTTTTATGACGCGGAAATCCGGCTAACTTTGAAGCAAATGAAACAATAGTTTTCCATGGTTCCGATGAGAAATTTAACGATTTTGATTCGGGGAATTTTTCAACCAAATTTTTCAAATTTTTAGCGCTCGTCCAAGGAATAAATTTACTAAACTTTGAAATTTCCGTTTCTGAAACACCGAATATCTTCGCAACTTCCCGGAATGCCGAACGAGCTCTGAATGTAACCGTCGTAGAAATCATTGCCACATGGTCATACCCGTATTTTTCGAAAACATATTTAACAATTTCGTCCCTTTCTTTCCATGAAAAATCTATATCTACATCCGGCGGCGATGTTCTTCCTCTGTTTAGAAATCTTTCGAAATATAAATTATGTTTTACCGGATCAATTTCCGTTAATTTCAAACAATAAGCAACCAGGCTATCGGCTGCAGAACCGCGACCGATAGTAAGGATATTCCTTTTATGAGCTTCGCGCACAATATCCCAAACAATTAAAAAATAATCCGAATATCCCAAATTGTCAATTACCTCAAGTTCGTATTGTAAACGTTTTACAGCCATATCGGTTATAGGTTTGTAACGTTCGGCTAAACCTCTGAAAGTAATTTTCCATAAATATGAAAAAGCCGTTTCGCTTTTTGGCAACGGAAACTTGGGGAATTTATACGTCCCGAATTGTAAGTCGACGTTACAATTCCGTGCAATAAAATCCGCATTCCAAATTGCCTCGGGAAGTGCTTTCCAAATAGCATTTAATTCTTGTGGAGATTTAAGATAGAACTCGGAATCAACCAAATCATCTTCGTCTAAATTTTGTATTGTTGTATTTAATCTTATAGCGGTTACTGTTTTATGCAGAAGAAAATCTTGCGGTGAAAGGAAATATGCCGGATGTGTGGCAACAATTTGCAGGTTAGTCTTCCTTGCATAATTATAAAGCTTACGCGTATGTTCTTTTAGTTTTTCGGTCACCATCAATTCAACATAAAGGTTCTTCCTCAGTTTGGAATTGAGAGTTAACTGCTTCAATAATTTTAATGAAGAAGTTAAAATAAAAAGATTATCCGGTAGTTCGTTAATTAAACTTATTAGGGAAAAATCATCTTTTAATTTTCTTGAAGTAATAATTTTGCATAGCTCCGAATAACCCTCATTATTTTTTACCAGAAATATTGAATTTATTTCTTTATCGTCCGGGTTGTCAATCCAAGCTCCAAGTATAGGTTTAATATTTCTTTCTTCCGCCTTTTTAGCAAATTGGATTAGTCCATACATACCGTTTGTATCGGTTAAGGCAACGTACGGACTACCGCTCTTTTTGGCAAAGGTTATCAGATCATCTATTGTAATAACGCCTTCCAGAAGCGAATAATTCGAATGAGCGTGCAGAGTAAACATAAAGTAAATTAATTGTTGTTAACCGGTTTTGCCAAACCGGACTGCGGAATACCCGAATTTATCACGGATTTTTGTAATTGCCCGGAACATTTTTTTACGGATTGTATCTTTATCCTCAAACAGAATTTCCTGTTCGGAAAACTCGCTGAAATTTGTAAGGCGTATTCCGATCAACCTTATGCTAACACGTCGAGTGTACGCTTTACGGAAAAGATTAAGCGCAATATTGAAAATAACTTTGTCATCGTCGGTCGGCTTTATGGTTTTTTCTCTGGTAAGAGTTACAAAATCGGAATACCTCAGCTTAATTCCGATAGTTGAAGCCTGCCAATTTTTATTTCTTAAAAGTTGACATACTTCACCGGTAAGTTTAAATAAAGTAGCTTCAATCTTGGCTTTGTTCATTTCATCTTTGCCGTAAGTTTTTTCTTTTGAAATGCTTTTTCTTTTTTGCGGGGGATTAAGATATTCTTGTCCTTCTCCGTTTGCCTTTTTCCAAAGCGCCGCACCATACTTGCCGAAAGCTGCTAAAAAATAATCTTCCGGTATTTTTGTAATATCTTTTATAATTCTAAAACCTTTTTCATGCAATGTTTTCTGCATTACTTTGCCAACGCCGGGAATTACTTCGACGGGTAACGGCGCAAGGAACTCTTTCTCCATTCCTGGTAATACGTAAGTTACACCCTTTGGTTTAGCATAATCGGAACAAATTTTTGCAATGGTTTTGTTGCTTCCTATGCCAATTGAGCAAGGCAGCAATAATTTTCGTTCAATTTCCGTTTGCAGTTTTTTTGCAAATGCAAACATGGAACCGTAAACACGTTGAGTCCCGGTAAAATCCATGTAAAATTCATCTATGGAAGCCTGTTCAATTTGCGGGGCATATTGTTCCAGCAAATGTTTAACGGCTTTCGAAAAGCGGCTGTATTCTTTATGATGCCCGTGAAGATAAATCCCGTTTGGGCAAAGCCGGTACGCTTGTCTTATAGGCATTGCGGAATGCAGACCGTATTCGCGCGCTTCGTACGAACAAGCGGCCACCACTCCCCTGCCGTAATCCGGGTTTGCTCCAACTATAACAGGTTTACCGTTAAGTGAAGGATCGAGTATCCGTTCCACCGAGACAAAAAATGTATCGAGATCGAGATGAAATATTGTGTGCATTATAAATAGCTAAGATGTTAAATATTAAAATTCGCCGAACTTAATGAAAAAAATATAAATCCGGTGTAATCAAAAAGTTTTCCCGAATAAAAATCAGACCGGGAAAATAAGCGCCGGCAAATTATTATTGAATATCAACGATATAGCGAAGTTGCTTTCAATAACTAGAGAATCCGCTAAAGTTACCGCTACACGTTATGTAAAA
>JALSTI010000222.1 GCA_026983795.1 Melioribacteraceae bacterium | reverse complement strand
TATACGGTTCCGAAGATTTATTTTCCAAATATTTTGAAAGCGAAGGGTCTCTTTTTTTCAATTCTTTTTTATAACCGTCTAATTTTTCTTTGGAAATCGACATTTCAACGGCTGCTTCGTTGGTTTTTGCTTCCAAATCCGTAAGCGTTGTAATCAAAGACTTTGCCTGCTCATCCAATTCGATAGATCCGCTATGCAATTTATATGCTTTTAATCTATTTTCAGCGCTTTTCAGCTCGTCTAATTTTTCCAATCTTTGTTTTTCCAGGAACTTTCTTATTTTGGTAACTTGTTTTCTATTATCGAGTAAATTAAATTCGCGGTAAACATTAGCGTAAGCGTTTGCTATTAATGCGGCTTCAAACGGTGAGGGTGATTCGACCGAAATTTCAATAAAATCCAAACCTCTTTTTTGTTCAATATCTACTTTTTTCTCTAACAGATTTTCAATATCGTAAATGGATTTCAAGGAATCATTCTGATCGCTAAAATAATCGTTGCTTAACAACAAAGAAAATTTATCCTTTTGTCCCATTGCTTTAAATGAATCGATAATTACGCGGGCTACCTGCTCGCGAATTGTAATGTTTTTCATAGTTTCAATTTCATTAGCAATAAATCTGTCCGCTCCAAAATCGCCAAATTCCGGAAGAAGCGGGGCTTCAAGTATGTTGCCCTGAGGTTGGGATAATTTCAAAGCAGTGTTTGCGCGATAGATATCGGTTGCGGTTAAAGCATAAATAATAGACAGAATAAGAATGGTTAAACTAATAGAAATTACCGCTACCAAATTTTCACGAAGGATTTTAATATAATCTTGAATTGTATGAGTTTCGCCTTCATCTATATATTCACGTAATAAATTTAGATCAGAATTACGCAAGTAATTGAAATCTGTTTTTGCCACTACTTCCTCGAATTATTTCGTAATAGTTAAAATTAAAATTGTAAGAGACGATAACGCCGAGATTATCGAAAGAGAAATACCGAACCAATCCCTAAAGTAAAGTCTGGGTTCACCTGGTACAATAAGAACATCACTCGGTTTTAGCGTAGGGACTTTTCTTATCCTCGACTCAAGTTGATCTTCCCACATCAAATCGTTATAATTAAAACGTATCATTTGCTGTTTACCGTTTTCAACTCTATAAATTCTTAAATCCTCCAAATCTGAATCGTCTAATGGTCCGCCGGCAAAAGAGATTAATTCAGCAACGCTTGTATACTGCGGAACGTTATATTTACCGGGATACCTTACAAAGCCCCAAACATTAACTTTGATATTAACCGCTTCGGGATCCGAGTAATCGTAATAAGCTCCGTATCGTTGTCCCTTAATCTGTGTTTTAGATCCTAATTGGTAACCGTCATTAAGCTGACCAAAAATAAGAGTAGGTAAAAAAGCGAAGATTATTAAAAATAGAAACTTTTTTGGCATTTGGGTTCCTCTATATAACACTGAAATTTTCTTATCAAAATTACTTATTAAAATATAACAATAACAAGTTAAAACTTAAAAAAAATTTGAATCAAAATCATAATAAAAACAACTGATTTATGAAAATAAATATAGTTAAATAAAAATCATTTATCGAAGTATTTATTAACCTGTCGCTTAATTTATTGCTTTAAGCGGTAAAAATTTGGAAGTACTGACGGAAATTAGACATGCTGTTATTTTGTTGACAAGAATGCTTTGGCAAAAAACAAAAACAGTGATTAATGATAAAAAGCATAACCCGCAAATAGCACGCTGATTTGTTATGATTTGGTTATGATTTTTTAAGATGGAATATTTCACTTTCGGCTCACTATCCCTTCTGACTTCTATATTCTAACTCCTAACTTCTAACTCCTAACTTCTTTTTTCACCGCAAGGACGCTAAGTCGCTAAGAAAATTAACTTTTATTATAAGACCGGAAAGTTATTGCTTTTTATAAAATTTTATCAGTGAAAATCATAATTTTTCCGC
>JALSTI010000221.1 GCA_026983795.1 Melioribacteraceae bacterium | reverse complement strand
AACCTGCTAACCTTCAACATTCTATTTTCCCGTATAAAGTCCTTTAGTTCTGGTGATTTTAATATCCCTTAATTGCGGCGCTTTCATTCTAATTTCCAACCTGAAACCTCTGTAAGTTCCGAGCGGGTTCCATGTAAAATTCATTTCCCAACATTTTAAGTCGCGATAAACGGTAATTTGCGGAGCGGATATTTCTTTCCGTTGAAAATCATAATTTCCTCGGACAGTAAATTTCCAATATTTAGTAAGATTAAAACCAAGATTAACACCCAAATTGGAATTTACCGTTCCGGCAGCTGCCGTTGGTTTGGAAAAATTATAGTTATAAGTCAGACCCAAATTCCACGGGATCGAAAAATCGGCATTTTCTTCTTCATAAATAGAAATATAATCGGATTTTTTGAATGATTCGTAATCCCCGGTTTCTTTCAAATTCTTTTTACCCGTACGTTTTTCACCGGCAATTTTATCGCCTGAAATAGTAGCCGAGACTGAAAGACTTAAATTAGTCAAACGAAACAGACCTTTATTTTCCGACGCTAAAAACCGGTTGATTTTTCTCGAACCGTCATAATCGTAAAACGTGTAAGAAGAAGCGCCGGAAAAGTTCAATATATTTCCTATTTGTGTTCTGTAACTAACATTTAAATTTGAAAGTTTAAGACTATCGGCTGCAAAATTATAACCGGTAGAAAGCGACATATTGAGCAAAGTAATTTTTTTCTGTTGCCGGGTTGTATCCGACGGATCTTTTTTAGTTTTAATTTCAAAAATATTTCCGAGTGAAAATCTTAAACTTTGACGTTCGCCTCCTCCCACTCCGCCAAATATTTCATTGGAAAACGGATCGTATCTTTGAATGGTTCCGTTAACTCTTTGTACGGATTTATAATATCCCCAAAAATCCTTTGAAAAATCAGGTTGATATGTGTAGGAAATGCTGGGAGAAAGCGTATGCCTGAAGGCTTCAATTCCAAAAACATTTGGTTGAAAAATTCCGTAAAGTTTTGTTGAAGCCGAGACGCTAAAATCGAAAGTTCTTACCATACCAATTTTATTAACGTCTTTTGTAATAACCGTATCTTCGCCGGTTAGGTTGTTAAGTTTATACAATCTTGTATTGCCTGTTACGCTATTTTGAATTAATACCGCATCTTTTTCAATTTGCTTATTGTACCACTTTTCCCTGTAACTTATTCTTGGCGAAATACTAAAATATCCTATTTTGGGTGAAGCGCTAATTGACAGACTATGTTGAATTCCGCCTCGGATTTTTAAATTTCCGTTTTCTTTTCTTCTAATGTTTTTAAATTGACCGGTGTAAGTATATCCTATCAATTCATACCAATTCATATCTTTAATGTTGGTTTTACCTTCTGCCCTAAAAGGATATGATAAAATTTTATTAAACGTAAGATTAGGCAAAACCTCCGTAATATTTCCGCTTTCCAAATTTTGAGTCCTTGAATAATTAATAGTTAAACTATTACCCGATTCGTCCCACCGTTTGCTAAAGGTTGCATTGGAAATAATATCTTTTGTTAAAAGATCGTTAAGATTGACGCTGTTATTATTAAGGTAACTTGACGACTGGAATTGAAGATTGACATCGAGCCGTGTTGTAGGATTAAATTTTTGATTATGGAATAAAGAAATATTCCAATCCGTTCTGTCGGTTTTATCGGGATCGTTCGCTTCTCCGGTTTTAATTTTAGAATAACCGAAATTAATATTACCGTTATACTCATATCGTTTAGCATATCTAAAACGGGAACGCAACCCGAAACCGCCTTTCAAGTAATAATCTCCCGTTAAAGCTAAATCCATATAATCGTTAATCGCCCAAAAATATCCGAAGTTTCTGAAATACTGCCCACGCGTAATATCTTGACCGTAAGTTGGAAAAATAAGACCGGAATTTCTACCAGACCTGTTGGGAAAAACGCCGAAAGGTAGTGGAACCGGAAAAGGAACTCCCGCAATGTACATGAAAATCCATTTTGCAATAATTTTATCGTTTTGAATTACCTTCATTTCGCTGGCTGAAAAATAAGTATCCGGCGGATCGCCTTCGCAGGTTGTATAAATTCCGTTTTTAATGAAATAAACATTTTTACTAACTTTTTTAACTTTTTCGCCTTTATACTTTTGTTCCTCTTTTTCCTGTTCCGCAGCGGAAATGTAGCCTTGTTGAGTTTTATAATTGTAAGTTAACTCCTTACCGGAATATTTTTCGCCGTCTTCGGAAAGAACCGGTGTTTCAATTAATTTGGTTCCGGTAGTATCGGAACTATCGCTGATTCCTTTTGCACTTAATTGATTATTCTGAAAATCTACCGCTATTTGTCCGCTTGAAAGCTCAGTCTTTTTATACTTCAGGCCGGCTTTTCCGAAAATATACATTTTCTTCTTTTTAATATCGAATATGAGAGAATCGGCGGCTTTACTATAAATAACGGCGTCAATATCGTATTTTTTTTTGGGTTTTAAAGAATCGATGAGCGACGAATCCGCAACGGCTTTGAGGGAATCCGTATTCGCAAAGGAATTTATTTGCGCTTGTAATAAACTTGAATAAATTAAAAGTAAGGGGAATAAATATTTTATCGACTTTATAAAAAATTTCATTAGGAGTTTTATTGTTTAATTAAATTGGCTATAAAACACAAGCGCCGCAGCGCCTTTAATTCCCGCTTCATTTTTTAATTTGGAATGTTTCACTTTTATTCTGTTTTTCAAAGGTTTTAGTACACGCTCTTTTATTGCAGCTTCCAACGGAATAAACAGGAATTCATCGAAACCGGCAACTCCCCCTCCAACGACAACGGTTGCAATATCCAAAATATTAATTGCAGAAACCAATCCGTATCCTAATTTTGTACCGAGCTGTTTAATAAAATTAATTGAAAATTCATCGCCGGCATTCGCCGCATCGTAAATAACTTTGGGCGTAAGCAATTCCATATCATCGTTCAATATTTTTTGAATTCCGGACTCTTTATGATCGGCTAATAATTTTTCCGCATCACTGATCATATAATTATTTCCTATGTAAGCTTCAACGCATCCATAGGAACCGCAATTACAATGTTTACCGTTTATATCAATTGTAACATGTCCTATTTCACCGGCGCCGCCGGTTTCACCCCGGAACAATTTTCTTTCGAAGACAATCCCTCCGCCAACTCCCGTACCGAGTGTAACCATTATAAAGCTGTCGGTTTTTTTTCCTATTCCAAAAATTAATTCACCTATGGCTGCAGCATTGGCATCGTTTTCTACATAAACGTTTTTCTTAAGTAATTTTTCCAAATTTTTCCCTAGATGAACCCTGCCCCAATTCGGGAAATTAGGAGGGTATTCAACGGTTCCTTTTTTCAACTTTACAGTCCCGGGCGCTCCTATACCTATTCCCTGTATTTTCTTTGAATTATTTTTTAATAAAGCCGTCACACCTTTTTTAATTTGCTTTGTAACGGCTGCAGGTCCCTTATCGGCAAAAGTGGGTAATACCATTTTCTTTTGGATTTTACCGTCTTGCGAAACCAATCCGAATTTAATTGATGTTCCGCCTAAATCAACGCCAACGCTAAATTTATTCGATGCCAATTTCCCTCCCGTATTAAATTAGCTTATTCTCAATGGAATTCTTTATCTATTATCGTAATTGACGAAGGATATTTCATGTTTCCCAGCGGCGTACCCAAAACCGGATCGGCTATTATTTTAATATGACTTGTGCTCGACTTTTGACCACCTAATTTAAGTGCCATGTTAATAATTTTTTCGATACCCAAATTTCCAAAAACTTTCACCAAATCGAAATTTACATTTAAAGGAATTACTGATGTACCGCCAGCTGCAGGTACTTTAACCGGTTTTAATATATTTCCCGAAATAGTTTCTTTATTATCGATGAATAATTTCCAGGGGAATTTTTCCAATGTAATATCAGCGGGATTACCGGTAGAGTTTCCGTTAGGATTTTTTGCATCAACATTTAGTATGAAAGTAACCGGAAGTGATCCGGAAGTAATTTGAGAAGAGAGTTTTACTAAATCCAATGCGTTAAAATCTTTCAAACTGCTTTTATTGTTTACGGGAATTCCGCTTAATTTAAAATTACTAACCGAATCAAGTTTAAATTTCAAGCGGGAAATATTCATAAGGGAATTGTAAACGCCGCAGCTAACTAAAAATGCACTAAGGATAATTGCGACTAAAAATTTCTTTTTCATTCTATTTGCGATTCCTCAATTTTATTAATAATTGTTTCCGCAACTCTTAATGCCCGTAATCCGTCTTCGCCGCTTACCACCGGTTGTTTATCGTCCAAAACGGAATCGACAAAAAGTTGCAGTTCATGTTTTAATGCATTTATTTCTTTATGTTCGGGTTGTTCGTAAATAACGGCTTTCCTCTTTTCACCAACTCCTATTTCTCCAAAAGACAAAAAATGTTCCACGTTCAAATCTCCCGGTTTTACCAAACGGTAAACTTCGGAAACTCCGGTTATAAAATCGATTGAAATATATTTATCGCGTTGAAATATTCTCATCTTTCTCATTTTTTTTTGCGAAATACGGCTTGCCGTTACGTTAGCAACCGCTCCGTTTTCAAATTCTATTCTTGCATTTGCAATATCCAAATTATCTGAAACAACCGCCACGCCGGAAGCGCTGATATTTTTCACTTTGCTTTTAATTAAACTTAATATTATATCGATATCGTGTATCATTAAATCGAGCACAACGGCAACATCGGTACCGCGCGGATTAAATTGTGCCAGCCGGTCAGTTTGAATAAACTTTGGATCCAAATGATATTTTTCCAAAGATAAAAGAGCGGGGTTAAACCTTTCAACGTGTCCGACTTGAATTTTCAAATTTTTAGAATTTGCAATTTCAACCAATTCTTCGGCTTCTTTAATTCCGGCGGTAATCGGTTTTTCCAAAAATACATGTTTACCTTTTTGCAAAGCCTCTTTTGCCAATTTGTAATGCGCTTTTGTAGATGCCGCTATCGAAACCGCTCCGGCGTTTTCCAATAGTTCATCTAAAGAACTAAACGCTTTCGTATCAAATTCTTTAGATACCGAGTCGGCAATTTCTTTATTTTGATCGTATACGCCAATAAATTCGCATCTCATAACTTCTTTAAAAAGTTTAGTATGAATTTTCCCCAAATGCCCGGTACCAATTACTCCAACTTTTAACTTTTTCATAATCCCCTGCTTAAAATTCTTTTAAAACCGATTATTTTATCGTAACCGCCTAAATCATCCGTTCTGTAATAAAGTAAGATATTATAAACATTTTCCGTTTCCCAGAAATTACCTTCGTAAATATACCAATCAATATCCTCAACTTTATTCCCGTTAATTACGCCCGTTACATATTGATAATCATAGACGCCGCGTTTCAAATCGATGCCAATTGAATAAACGCTGTTTTTAAGGTCCAATTTATAACCGGGCAGAACTTCCCAGTTTGTAAAGGGACCAACAATGAAAATATCTTCACCGGCAGGATTGGGAGGCTTAAATTCGAAAATAGCCGTCATATAATCTGCATATTCGTTTTTATAATTTACAAGTTTGAAACCGCCGTTAAAATCTTTTTTGCCTTTCCGGTAAAATCTTGAGTAGTCGATGCTATTGTAAAAATGAGCTTTTGTAACAGGCGGAGAGTATAAATTTTTATTTTTTAAGTTTACTCTTCTGTATTCGTTTCCCGGTTTTAAATTGTCAACTTTAAACTTAAACTCGTTTGTTCCGTTCCATTCAAAGAAATGGTGATCGACATATCTTTCTTTTGTAAGTAATACCGGATATTCGTCTTTATGATTTTCAATAATTTCGATTTGTTCAATATTAGCAGGATACAGACTATCCGGGATATTAAATTCAACCGAAAGATTAAAAATTCTATCTAACTCGTTATTATCCGAAATCTCACCTTGCATTCTACCTTTTTCTATTTTGGTTTTAAGGGGAATAAATTTTTCCGCAACTATAAATCTACCCCAATCATAAACTTGACTTGTATCCTGCACATCGGTAATATACACTTGCCATTTACCGGGGAACGGGAAAGTGATATTTTTATTAGGAAAACTTCCTTTGTAATGAAAACCGGCTCCTAATGTATGCGGCGTCGATTGTAACCAAATGCTGTATTCCGTATTGTATCCGTCATTTTGAAGAGCCAAATTTTCATACGGTTTCCAATTATTATCACAAAACCTGAATACAAGGTTAAGGTCAGGAACCGATTGCGCTTCAACGTCAAACTCAATAATAAGTTTTCCCGTTTTACCGCGATTAAAGGAAAGCACCGGAAAGTTCAAAGGGTCGTTTTTTGCAAAAATATGTAAACTGCGTATATTAATATCTTGCGCTTTTAATAAAACATTGGTCTGAAAAACGAATAAAATCAGAAAAAAAACTTTGTAATTATCTTTTAGCATTAAAATAAGGATTTATGAAAAATAGAGTTCCATCAGGTTTTTTTAACAAACCGTTTATATCTGAATAATAAATTATATTAATTTTATAACATAGTAAAATTTCTGAATTTTATCATTACAGAAGGAAGGTAGCAAAAATTTGCAATACGATTAAAATGAGATTGCGTGATTATAAAAGACGAATAAGTTTTAAACCGGTTTTTATTTTTCTAAAATAGTAATATCTCCTCCTATTGTTTTACAAATTAACGGTTCACTTCCCGAATTAATTTTTGCAACAAGAGAATACTTGCTTTTTTTAATTGTTTTGGTATTTTGCAAATTCAAAAAGATTTCGCCCCCGGCTGTTTTAAGTTCGGCAAGAGCCGAAAAATTGAGGGGAATTTTAACCGATATATCGCCTCCGCTGCTGTAGAGTTCAATTCCTTTGTTAACTCCGGAATAATCAACATTAATATCGCCTCCCGAAGTTCTGGCGCTTATGGAACCGCGCGAAGATATTATTTTAATATCCCCGCCGGAAGTTTTCGCATCGATATCGCCCGAAGTGCGGTTGCACAATATATCTCCGCCGGATGTAGCCAAGTCCGCTGAACCGTTAAAATAAGAAATTTTTATATCTCCGCCGGAAGTTTTCGCGTTTACATTTCCTTTACCGTCCGTTACAAATATATCTCCTCCCGAAGTAGAAATATCGGACTCGCCAGAAATTCCGCTAACTCTAACATCTCCGCCGCTGGTTAATAAATTTGAATTAAACAGTGTGGGGAGCGTAATTTCATACATTAAACGCGGATTACTAAACCAATTAAAAATGGAACTATCGTGTTTTTTCCCTTCCAAAATAATTGAGTTTTTATCTTTTATGATGTGAAACTTAAACGATTTTCTCGCTTTTGAATTACCATAAATTTTAATCAGAATTTCAGGTCTCTCCCAAGTGTTAATTTTTATATCCCCGCCGCCGGATTTTAAAATAAATACATTCTCTTGATTTACAGAAATATTTCTTTTCTCTATTAGTTTTAAATTACTTTTTTCTGCGGAAACATTAATAAACGTTAAAAAAAGGATAAAAGCAGCCCCTATTGCCGCCGACCGGTTAATTTTTACTTTATTCATTTTTTTTATTTGTTTTTACTTTAGACTCGCATCTAACCAAAAAGTTACATAAACGCTTTAGAAATTTCAAAACATTTAATTTCAAAATAAGATTTTATTATTAAACGCTAATTGTTATTTTTGAGCTTCAAAAAATCATCAATTTAAATTATGGTAAATTTTTTAATTGTAGCAATAGGCGCCGGTCTTGGCGGAGGTTTAAGATATTGGTTGTCCGATATTTCATATAAAATTTTTCCAATTTATTTTCCTTACGGAACGCTTATTGTAAATGTTCTGGGAAGTTTTTTTCTGGGAATATTAATTTTCGGTTTTGGAGACAAGGAATTAATTAATCCTACTTTAAAATTGCTGTTGGGGGTTGGTTTTTGCGGCGGTTTTACTACGTTTTCCACTTTTTCTTTCGAAACGGTTACTCTCTTGCGTGATTCCCAATTCTATTTTGCCGGAATTAATATTTTGGCAAATATTCTGTTAGGTTTAATTGGAATATATTTAGCTTACATTATAACGAGGTAATAATGAAAATTGAAGGCGAAGCAAAACTTTTAAGAATTTTCCTTGGAGAGAACGACAAAATAGGACACATAAACGTCTATGAAAAAATTGTGTTGGAAGCCCGTAAACAAGAACTTGCCGGCGCAACCGTTTACAAAGGAATAATGGGTTTCGGCAGCAACAGCGTTATTCATACCGCAAAAATTTTAAGGCTTTCCGAAGATCTTCCGCTTGTTATTGAAATTGTGGATGAAATAAATAGAATTGAAAAATTTCTGCCTAAAGTTGAGGAGATTTTTGAAGAAGCTAAATGCGGCGGACTTATTACTGTAGAAAAAGCGGATATTATAAAACTGATTACTTCTAAAAGAAAAAGTGATTAAAAATTAGAAATAATATTTGAACAAAAATAAACAGTCAATTGAAAAAACGTTAGATTGACCATCATTAGCAAACTTTTTTTATCCAAAAAAATCAAATGCACTTTAAACTCACCCGCATAAAATAATTATTTCAAAAAAACAGCTTAAAAATTATTTCATAAAGAAACCCAAAGTAGCACAAAGAAAAGCAGACTTTTCTATAGTTTAAAATATAGTGCAAAAAATTTTATTCTCGGCGGTCACGGGTATAAACATCACTGTTCATCTTTGTTATGTTACTTACGGTGAAATGTGGACTTTACCCCCAAGTGAATCTGTGATTGAATAGTCAACCTTGATGCTGTATTTTAGATTCCCGTTTACGCAGAAATGACAAGGTGAGAAAAGCGGTTCCTTTAGATCCAGAAAATAAGTCCGGGATAGCAAGACAATTAATAGCAACAAACAATCTTAAACTGTCATGCTGAACTTATTTCTGCATCTGATGTTGCTTTTCAGATTCGTGCATTCGTGGCAAAATAGAAAAGCCCGGAATTTCCTACACTCCGGGCTCTATAATTTATAAACGTAATTACCTGCTACTTCATCAAAATCATTTTCTTCACCGAACTATATTTACCCGATGTTAATTTGTAAAAATATATCCCGCTCGGAAGTTCACCCGCATCAAAATTTACTTTGTGTTCGCCGGCGGGTAAATAATCATCAACAAGCGTTTTTACCTTTTCACCCAATGTATTATATACCACCAGTTTAGTGTTACCACTTTCCGGTATATTAAACTTTATCTCCGTAACCGGGTTAAACGGATTGGGAT
>JALSTI010000220.1 GCA_026983795.1 Melioribacteraceae bacterium | reverse complement strand
TACGAATCCGGAATTTCCTTCCTATCTGCTGATCTCCAAATTGTCCGGAGTAACCGACGACGAGGGTATCTCGGCCCAAAAAACCTTTTGCGATCTGTTTAACATTCCATTTGATTACGGTAAACAATGGATTTTTACCCAGGATATTTTCTATTTTGAAGCGCCTTTAAACGACCGGGATTTACAGCGTCTGGCCGCTGAACTGCTGGGTAATCCGCTGATTAATCATTTTGAGTACGGCCGTTTCGAGGGAAAAGTGCACTATGCACCGCAAGTTCAAATCCAGACCGATACGCAAACCGAAACAATCGATATCTTTGTGGATGATGCGCAGCTCTTACAACTTTCCAAAGAATTACTGCTTGCTCTGGATTTGCGGGAAATGAAGGCCATCCGTGATTATTTCCGCAGACCGGATATTATGGAAGCCAGAAAAAAAGCCGGTTTACCGGAGCTGCCCACGGATTGTGAGATCGAAGTCTTTGCCCAGACCTGGTCGGAACACTGTAAACACAAAGAATTTAATGCCGTAATCGATTACAAAGACCTGGACAGCGGCGAGAGCAAAAGAATCGATTCTCTGTTTAATACCTATATCAAGGGTTCCACGGAAATAGTAAAACGAAATCTGGAAAAAGCGGGCAAACACTGGCTGGTCAAAGTGTTCTCGGATAATGCCGGCGTGGTGCGCATCGATAAGGATCGGCTTCTGACCTGGAAAGTGGAAACCCATAACAGTCCCTCCGCATTGGATCCCTACGGCGGTGCCCTTACGGGAATTGTGGGGGTGAACCGTGATCCCCTGGGAACGGGAATAGGAGGCGGAAAACTGCTCTTTAATACCGATGTGCTTTGTTTCGGCTCGCCTTATTATGATGGCCCGCTGTTGCCGGGTCAGTTACATCCGCGGCGAATTATGTCCGGGGTGGTTAAAGGTATTGAAGACGGAGGCAACAAATCCGGAATTCCCACCATAAACGGATCGATTATTTTCGACGACCGCTATCGGGGTAAGCCTCTGGTTTTTGCCGGAACCGGAGCGGTTATGCCTGCTCAGATGGACGGAAGAAATTCCTGGGAGAAAGTGATCGATGCCGGTGACCGGATTGTTATGGCCGGGGGACGGGTGGGTAAAGACGGTATCCATGGGGCCACTTTCTCTTCTATGGAAATCGATGAACATTCACCGCGTTCCGCCGTGCAGATCGGCAGTCCCATTACCCAGAAAAATCTGTCCGATTTCATGCAGGAAGCTGTAAATGCCGGATTCATTAAAGCATCCACGGATAACGGAGCCGGCGGACTCTCTTCGTCGATCGGTGAACTGGCTACCATCTCGGGGGGAGCGGTTGTGAAACTGGAGCGGGTTCCCTTAAAATATGCCGGTTTGAAACCATGGGAAATCTTTGTTTCCGAATCGCAGGAACGCATGACCTTTGTCGTGGAAAAACAACATATCCGAGAACTATTTTCCATGGCTTCGGATTTCGAAGTGGAACTTTCCGACATCGGCTACTTTACTGACGCCGGTGCTCTGGATATTCGTTACAACGGGAAATGTATCGCCTGGCTGGAGCTGGAATTTTTACATGAAGGGGTACCCAAAAAGCACATGGAAGCCGAGTGGAGTAAACCGCCCTTGCGGGAAGCGCGCATCGAACCCCAAGCGGATTATAACGCGGTTTTACTTGAATTGATGGGCAGCCTGAATATCTGCTCCCGGGAATCGGTTGTGCGTCGCTATGATCACGAAGTGAAAGGGAAGTCGGTTATCAAACCGTTGATGGGTGATCGGGGAAAGGCACCCCAGGATGCGGCGGTGATGCGCCTGGATTTCGACTCCTGGGCCGGTATCGCCGTGGCCAACGGTATTCATCCCCGTTACGGGGATATCGATCCCTACCACATGTCTGCCGGAGCTTTTGACGAGGCGGTGCGTAGCATTATTGCCGTGGGCGGCCAATTGCCGGATGCCACGGATGAGGACAATCTGTTCTGGTCGGTGAATGATAATTTTTGCGTGCCGGATTCCTTGTATAACGCCCGCAGCAATCCGGACGGAAAATTTAAACTGGCTCAATTGGTGCGAATGAATGAAGCACTGTACGATATGGCTACCTATTTCAATATACCGATGACTTCCGGTAAAGACAGCATGAAGAACGATTTCATCAAGGAAGGGGTGAAAATTTCCATTCCGCCGACGATTCTCTATTCGATGGTGGCCAAAATACCGGATATACGCCGTACGGTTACTGCCGAATTTAAATCAGGCGGAGACCTGATCTACCTGGTAGGACATACTTATGAAGAGCTGGGCGGATCGGAGTTTTACCGATTATTCGGAGAACTGGGTAAAGAGGTGCCCCGGGTAAGAAAGGAAGAGGCCCGCCACGTTTATTTGAAAATGATGGCGGCTCATGACCGGCAGTGGTTTCATTCCGTGCATGATTTGTCTGATGGAGGCCTGGCCGTGGCTCTGGCCGAAGCGGCCTTCAGCCGTAATTTCGGCGCAGAAATTCAACTGCCGGAAGATGCACTCTCCGCCCGGGCCTGGCTCTTTTCCGAATCCCATTCCCGCTTTTTAATCTCAATAGCTCCGGAACATAAGGATAATTTTGAAAAACGGATGGACGGGGATGCCGTTTTCCTGGGGCATGTTACGGAACGGGGACAACTACGGATCCTACGGGAAGGCCGGGAACTGATTAAGGTGGCTACCTCGGTTCTCTACGAACGCTGGCGGAAGGGCCTGGTTTTTTAATGAAAAGATAATTGGAGAAAATAGATGCAGGAAAAGGTGCGGGCTTTGGTTGTAACCGGATTCGGCATTAATTGCGAAGAGGAGATGGCCGCAGCCTACCGATTGGCGGGAGCGGAAGCGGATATTGTGCACCTTAGCGCAATTTTCACGCAGCGGGTTTCTATTCATGATTATCAAATATTGAATTTTCCGGGTGGTTTTTCCTTCGGTGATGATCTGGGTTCGGCCAGGGTATTGGCTAATAAATTCAAATTTAAACAAATGACTTCCGGAAAACGATTCATTGACGAGATAGAGCGCTTTCTGAATAAGGGCCGTTTTATCATGGGGGTTTGTAACGGATTTCAGGCTCTGGTTAAAATGGGATTGTTACCCAATGTGGGTGGAAATTTTGAGCAGGAAGTGACTTTGACCGGCAACGATTCGGGGCAATTTGAAGACC
This sequence comes from Melioribacteraceae bacterium, assembly GCA_026983795.1. GTDB lineage: Bacteria > Bacteroidota > Ignavibacteria > Ignavibacteriales > Melioribacteraceae > BMS3ABIN04. The sequence goes on along the minus strand of JALSTI010000220.1, from coordinate 6,100 downwards.
GCTGGGTATCCTGCGCCGTTCAGGCCCGGAATGCTTCTCCCTTTTTAAAAGGAATTTCGAATATCGATTTGCCGGTACGCCATGGAGAGGGAAAACTGCTCATCCGGGATGAAGCCGTTCAACAGGCGATTATAGAAAAAAATCTGAATGTCTTAACGTATGCGGATGAACAGGGGCGGCCGACGAGTGAATATCCTTTCAATCCCAACGGATCGCAATTGAATTGTGCCGGCTTAATTGACGGGTCGGGACAGGTATTTGGACTGATGCCCCATCCGGAAGCGTATTTAAGCCTGTACAATCATCCCGACTGGGGGCGGCTGAAGCTGACGGATGCTCCTGCGGACGAGACCGGACAGGGTCTTAAGGTCTTTGTTAATATTGTACAACACATAAAGGAAAGTTAATCGGTTCGGCGATTTGGCTCGGTTGTATTCATGAAAAGGGAACGATAAAATTAAAAATCCAACGGTTGGTTTTTTTATTAGCTCTACCGGGATTCTTGTGAAACCGTAAATTAACTGAAGACGGATAAAAGGAAATAAACAATTTCTTATTGTTTTATTCATCTTGTATTTAAAAACAATAGTATCCGAAGGATACGAATATGAGTAGCCACAGGCGTAGCCTGTGGTAAAGTAGAAAAAGCGAGCGCGACGCTGAAGGCGTCGAATGTGGAACACAGAGCAGGCTAACGAAATAGGAGACCCTATACATTGTAAGGTCTGGTTTATTTTACCGCTTTGCGGTAATCCTATTCGGTTGCATCTTGCCCCCAGGCTTCGCTCCTGCCCGGCGGCTGACGGGTGTGGCTACTCATATTACATCACTTCGTGATGATTTAAAGATAGGCTGTGAATTAACTCTAATTTTTTAGAAAAATGATTTAAGGATGACATTTTTACGGCGTTTAACCACAAAAAACCCGGTAGAGCCTTTTTGATGAAAAGGTTGAATGACAGAGGGAAATAGAAACAATTGTTTTTATTCCATCGATAGGGAGGAATACAGGCAATTGTGTATACACAAACGTTAGGCGGCATTAGAAAAAAAACTGCGAATGAAAGAATACATAAAAAGAATAAAAAATGATTCATTAGTTATTTTTCAAAAAGATTATGCTCGAATGATAAAAGAGTATAAGACTGAAAAAGCAATTACAAATGATTATAACGGCAGACAACTATTCGAATTAATTCAAAATGCAGATGATGCAAAATCAGATATAATCTTAATAAAACTAAATAAAGAAAAACGAATTCTTTCTATATCAAATAAAGGTGAACCTTTTATAAAAGAAGGCTATCGTTCATTAATGCTTTCTGGTCTATCCTCAAAAATTAAAAAAACATATATCGGTAACAAAGGGCTTGGTTTCCGCTCTATCATAAATTGGTGTGAAAGTGTTAAAATACATAGTAATAACTTGTCTGTTGAATTCTCTGAAAATATAAGGAAAGAAACATATTTAAATCTTTATGATGAAAATAAGAGACGCAAAATAAATGAAGAATTTAGCTTTCCAAAGACAACTATTCCTTTCCCTTTTTTGGCAATTCCCGAAATCAAAAACTATTCAAATGGTGATTATACAACTACGATAGAGATAAAATATAAAAATAAAGACTGGATTTTAGAAGATATTATAAACCAAGTAAAAGAACTTAACCCAGAAGTTTTATTATTTTTAAATAATGTAAAATCGCTAAATTTTGAAGGTTTTGAAAATGATATTCAAGATATCATTATAACCGGAAAAAAGGAAATTGGCAGACCAATTGATATACTAGATAAAAGATGGATCGTCTATGAAAAAAGTGGAGAATTAGACAACCAATATCAAGATGAAGATTCAATAGAACGAGAGTTTTATCAAGTAAAAATTGCAATTCCACAAGATAATAAGAATCAAACGGATATTTTATTTACTTTTTTTCCAACAAAAGTAAATTTAGAATTTCCATTTGTAGTTCACGGAACATTTGATTTAGATAGTTCTAGAAATCAACTAAGAAAGTCAAATAAAAACAAATTTGTTCTTGAAAAACTTATAGAACTTATAGTAGAAACGGCTAAAAAAATTTCAAATGAAGAGATAAGCTGGGAGCCAATTAAACTTTTAAGATATTATTCTAAAAACAGGGTTTTAGAAGATTTAGGATTTTATGAACTCATAAATCAAAAGATAAAAGAGTTAGCAATTTTCCCCTGCATAGACGGAAAATACAGACATATTGAAGATACAATTCAATACAATAATAACTTTTCTACATTTATTTTTGAAAATAAATACACTAGAACTTTTGAAAACTTACTTATTCCTATTGATAATGATTTAAAGAACTGGGTAGAAAATAACCTAGAAATTGAATTTGTTCATTATGATACAGAAAACTTAGTTAAAAAAATTGATTTATTAAGCACTAAATTAAAAACGACAAATGACCGAGTTGAATTAATTTATTTGCTTTCCAATAACTCAGAATTCAATTCAGATGGTCAGAAATATTCGATTTTAATAAATGAAAAAAAGACAATCATAAATAAAAACACTACCGTATTTACGCCACCAACAACAAAATCAAAAAAATTCAACATCCCTGATTTTATCAAAATTGATTTTTTAAATAAAGATTTATACCGTAAACTACTAAACAAATATGAATTACAAGAAAGCTTGAAAAAAGCAAGAGGATTACAAAGAGAATTAAAAACAATTGCAAATATTAGTTCTTTTGAACCTGCAAATATTATAAATAAGATCATTATAGAATCTAATCGTAAATTAAGTAAGTCAAAAAACAAAAAGAGTGCGAATGAAATCATTCGTAAGATGATTAAATCACTCTATATCAACTACAAAGATTTAAAAGAAACTACACGTCCGGATACTTCAAAAGTTAAACTTATTACAAAGAGCGGTAAGGCTTACGATGCTAACAATCTTTATTTATCATCTGATTATCCTTCGGGCAAATTAACAGAAGATATTTTTTCAGATGTATTTCCTAAAAACTTTTTTGTTGCAAGTAGAAGAACTCTTGGATTAGGTAGAGAAAATGAATATGAAGTTGAAACTTTTTTAACTGATTTTCTAAATGTAAACATTCATAGTAAATTTAAAATAGTTGAATATCCAGAGTATGATTACGAAAAATTTGTGTTTAATAAAATCAAAAAACCAAGTAATTTCTCAGGAGCATCAATAAGAGCTAAAAAAATAATAAACACAGAAACAATTTTTAGTAAAATAAAGTTTGAAAAATTATTATTATGGATATTAAAAGACAAATATATTTTCAAACAAATTGATGATAGGTTCAATGACGATACTTTTTATTATAAAACTGGTTTACAAAGGAGATATCATCACAGTTTAGATTCTAAACCTTCATACATAAAATATCAAATAATCACAAAATCACTATATAATTTTTCAGAGCTATTTATAAATAATGAAAAACTTTCTTTTGTAAACGACTTTAAGATAAATTATGAACACCCTTTATTTGAAAAATATAATATTTCGGAAGAAAATATAAATAATCTATTATTACAGTTAGGTTCAAAGGAAAATTTTGAAGATTTTTCCATTGAAAGAGTTTCAAAAATAATTACCAAACTAAAAGGAAAAGACCCAGATGGTAAAAATGCTCAGAAAATTTACAAATTAGCTTTTGAGCATTATAAAAAACATAAAACAGAACTTAATTTAAATGAAGGCACATTTTTATTTGCAAAAAAAAATGAAGAATCAAATTATTACCCTATTGAAGATGTTTACTATACTGATAATATCACTCTTCCTAAAAAAATAATTGACCAACATCCAATTTTAAATTTTCCGAAAAGAGTTGGAGAATCACAAGTGTCTAAATTCTTTGGAATTAAAACATTTAAAGATTATGAAATTGAAATAAAAAAAATTAAAATAAATGAGAAGTTAACAAATGAGATAAACGAGTATCTAACAGACATAAAACCCTATTTACTTACAATTAGATTAAGTAAAATCAAAGCAGATAAACAAAAACAAATCAATAGAGAATCTAGCTCTATAAAAAACTTGGAAATAAAAGTTTGTCATTATATTGATTGTAATATTGAAGGCAATGATATAGAATTAGAAGATTATGATTTTATTAAATCCAATAATATTTTTTATGTAAAACTTACATCAAATTCAGACATTCAAGAGTTAAAAAAGGATTCTAAATTTAGTGATATTATTTCTGAAATTATAACAATTGTTTTTAAAGTAAATGAAAACAAAACCGATTTCCGAACTAGTTTTAGAAATGACATTGATGATACAGAGTATCATACAGTAAATGAATATGGTGAAGATTTACTTCAAGAAGCAAAAGAGCTTCTTAATATGTCAGATTACCAAAGAAATTTTTGGGAAACAATATTCTCAATTAAAGAAAAAGATTTAAACCCAAAACAAGATTTAAATAATCAAATAATCAAAATTTTTAATTTAGATTTTAAAGCAATTATTAATTTAATTGATTATCAATTTCTTTCAAAAAAAAACAATATTGAATATTTGAAAGATGTTTTTTTTAAACTAAACATTTCAATAGAAGAGTTTAATAATAAATCTCATAGGAAAATTGATTTATCTAAATATCATTTTGAACAATTAAAGAATTATTTTTATTCAAAAGAAAAACAGTTTAAGAGTTTATTATGGACAAAGCTAAATAATGAACCTGAAAAGCAAGACATCTTTTTAGATTTATTGGCTAAATATGAAAAATCAGATTCTTTTATAAATGAAATTTCTAATAAAAATAAGCATAAATTTGAATTCAATATTAAAAAAGCATATGAACAATTTATAAAAAAAGAATTTAATATTGAGTTTAAAAAAACTACGGAGAAAATGGATTTGGATACAATGTATGAAAATAATAAATCTAAATTTTCATTAAAAGAACAAGATATAATTGAAGAAAACACAAAGGCAAAAAGTTTATTATTTTTTGACAATAATATAAACAATATAATAGAAATTATTGAGCCTTTTATAGAAAATGAAGAAACAATTAATGAAGAAGAAAATCCTGATATTGAAAATACAGAAGTAATAAATGATTTTACTGTAAAAGCAAAAGAGATAAATAATACTTCAAAGAAAAAAGGAGCTTATACTCCCAATTTATATTCTACTAAAAGAAACAAAAGAAAAGGTAATAAGTCTGAAAAGAAGGTATATGCAAAACTAATAGAATTATATGGGACTGATTCAGTTGCTTGGAAATCAAAAGAAGATGAAGGTTTACATTATGACATTAGATATACGAAAGATGGAAAAAACTGGATTTATGTAGAAGTAAAATCATTTGATAGTGGAAAATTTTATATTTCAAATAGTGAAAAATTATTTGGGGAAGAAAATAAAGATAAATATGAAATATGGTTGGTAAATGGTAATGAATTATATCCTATTGAACTATTCAAAATTGAAGATTATAATATTGAAGCAACCGAATTTATTGTATCACTTGAAATAGAAAAAAATGAATAACGAAAGCCCAACAAAAAATATAGTGCATTTGGCAGATAGTACTAAAAATGAAGATAATGGCAATAAATAAACATAGTACAAAACTGAAAATTTGGAGCGTTAAAATGCCAAACGCCCCATATTCAAACCGTTGCACTGAAACTTATTTAGTAATAGGGCCTTTTAAGAAAAAACAGTCAACAATTAATATCATTAATTATATGCAAACTAAATTCTTTTACAAGACTTCACCGAACCCTGGACAGATGAAAAACTATACAAAAAATATGGTTTAACGCAGGAAGAGATAGATTTTATAGAATCGATGATAAGCCCGATGGAATAGATTATGACCGAAACCAACCGCATAGAATACAAACAGACCGTAACCGGTGATTTGGAAAAGGAAGTCGTTGCCTTTTTAAATTACCGGTTGGGCGGTATTATCTACATCGGTATGGATAAAAACGGAAAAACGGTAGGCGTTGCTCATGCCGATGAACTGCAGCTAAAAATAAAAGATCGTCTTAAAAACAACATCCTGCCCTCGTGTATGGGCCTGTTTGATGTGGTTTCGGAAGAAAG
>JALSTI010000219.1 GCA_026983795.1 Melioribacteraceae bacterium | reverse complement strand
CTGATCCGAAGTCAGATGCTCTATCCAATTGAGCTACGGGCGCAAATACAACATCAAAATATAAATTATAATTAAGAGGATTTCAAACCCATTTAATATTTTATTGCTGAAACAAACTTACTAAAATACACAAAGGGTTTCCGTAAAGAGGGTTCATTCCGGTAACTCCAGCGCGTCTACCGTTCCAATGGCATTGCCGGCAATTCCTTTAATTGAGCCGTACATATTGACTGTATTTGTAACCACTTTTTCAATTTGTTTTTCTCTGGTTTTCCAAATTCGCTGCATTGCCCGTTTTTCGCTCTCCAAATCTTCTTTCATTTGAGTAAATCCTTCAACTATTGCTTCAATTTGCAATCTGAATTCATTACTTGTAAGAAAATTGTAAAGCATGTTCATTTTATCGCCCTTGTTTTTCTGGGAAACTAATGCGGTGCTTAATTGAATAACAGATTCCCTCAGAACAAAACAGAGCCCCTTAAATTCTTCGTAAGTACAGACCCAAATTCCTTCTTTAAGTCCCATTCTCTCTAAGTCCGAAGGCATAGCATCGGTTACCAGAACGCCTATATCGGCGCCTTTTTCTCTAATATCCGCCTTAAATTTTTCAATCCAGCTTTTTTGGAATTCTTTGGTACGTTTACTTTCATAATAAATTGTACCGCAGTTTTGTATTGTTCTTGTATTAACTGTTTGCAGGCAGTCGGCGCCGCGGGCACCTTTTTTAATTTCGCTTATTTCATCAAGAGGGAAGTTGTTTCTTAGCCATTCTTCAATTGCCAATTCCTGAACCTCGCCCTGCATCTGCATGGAACCTTGTTCTTGCTTCCGCTTCATTTCTTCAACAAGTTTTTTCTGATCTTCAAGTTGTTTTTCATATTCTTTAAACTTCAGCTCATTTTTCTCTTGTTCTAATTTTCTGATTTTTTCTTTTTCTTCAAGAAGCTTTCTGTTCAATGTCCTTTGGGCTTCGGCTTCAATGCTTTCTTTTAACTCATCTTTTTCCCGTTTAAGTTTTTCAATTTCCGCTTTGCTTTTATTAAGCTCTTTTAATTTCTCCGATTTCTCATTCAATTCTTTTTGAAGAAGTTCAAACTGCTCCGCTTGTTCTTCCTGCAATTTCTTTTTTAAGTCTGCCGTAAATTTCTCTTTTTCTTCCTTTACTTTTTCATCCAACCGTTTTGCAAATAATTCATTTTCTTTTTTCTTCAATTTTTCGAAAGCTTCCCTCTCTTTTTTTAAACTTTCCACTTCGGTTTCATATTTTCTCTTTTCTTCGGCAAGTTTAGCGTTAAACTTTTTTTGCAAATCTTCTTCTACTTTATGGACCAAAATATCTTGTACGTCTATTTCGGTTCCGCAGTTAGGACATGTTATTTTTGTTTGGTTATTCATTTAATTTTCCTGTTTTTTTGGATGTCTTCCATTGAATAGTTTACCTAATAAGCCATATTTCCATCATTATCATTTTATGTTTCTAAATCTTATTTTACTTGGATATTAACAGATATACTTTATATTTTTGATATAATCTCACATTTAACAACACTGTGGAGGAATTTTACCGGTAAAAAATTTAATAAAATTAAAAATAAACAAATTCAGACTTTAATGAAATCATTTCTAATGAATTATCTTGTGGAAATGAAGTATGAGATCAAAATTTCCAAGTAATCTGTAAAACCCCATTAATTTTTCATTGGTAAAATCTTATTCTATTACTTATTTTTGGACATTCAAAATATTTAACTGCACCCGTAGCTCAATTGGATAGAGCGTCTGACTACGGATCAGAAGGTTGAGGGTTCGAATCCTTCCGGGTGTACAATTTTAATTCAAATAATATCTGACCATTTTTTACTCTTCTTGTTTTTTTTGTGTAATACAGTTGATCTTTAAATGCAGTTCAATTTAGGTAAAAGTAAGATTTTATAATAAGTTGTATGAATGATATTGGATTATTTATTAAATGATCTTCTGAATTTAGAAAATAATT
>JALSTI010000218.1 GCA_026983795.1 Melioribacteraceae bacterium | reverse complement strand
ATACAACTAATTAAGTAAGGGATGAAATATGGATGCAGTCACAATAGCAAGATGGCAGTTCGCCATTGTTACGGTTTATCATTTTTTCTTTGTGCCAGTCACTCTGGGATTATCTATTTTCGTTGCAATATTGCAAACCATCTATTATAAAACCGGTGACGAGAAGTACAAGAAAATGACAAAATTCTGGGGAAAATTATTTTTAATTAATTTTGCAATCGGAGTTGCAACCGGTATTGTCCAAGAATTTCAATTCGGAATGAATTGGTCGGAATATTCCCGATTTATGGGTGATATTTTCGGCGCACCGCTCGCAATCGAAGCTCTATTGGCATTTTTTATGGAATCCACTTTTCTGGGATTATGGATTTTCGGTTGGGACAGATTATCAAAAAAAATACACCTTGCTACCATTTGGTTAGTAGCAATCGGCTCTAATCTTTCCGCCTTTTGGATTCTGGTAGCCAATTCCTTTATGCAACAACCCGTAGGTTATACAATAAATAACGGCCGGGCAGAAATGACGGACTTTTTTGCAATTATAACAAACGGGCATGTGTTGGTTCAATTTCCGCACGTATTTTTTGCGGCAATAACAACAGCTGCTTTTTTTGTTTTGGGAATTAGCGCATGGCATTTATTAAAGAAATCAAAAGATATTGAGCTTTATCAAAAATCATTTAAGATTGCTGCAATATACGGATTGGTTGGAGTTATATTGGTTGTTTTAGAAGGACATGCGCAAGCACAATATATGACGAAAGTCCAACCAATGAAAATGGCGGCCGCAGAGGCGCTTTGGAATTCGGAAAATCCTGCCGCTATGTCTCTTTTTACAATCGGGGACGAGAAAAACAGAGAAGATGTTTTTGCAATCAAGGTTCCTGGTTTATTAAGTTTTCTAGCGCATAATTCTTTTACCGGCGAAGTAAAAGGCATTAATGATCTGCAAAGAGAATATGAAAAAAAATACGGTCCGGGTGATTATGTTCCCCCCGTCGCAATTTCATATTGGACGTTTAGAGCAATGGTCGGTGCTGGAATTTTAATGTTCCTCCTGGTGTTGTATTCAATTTATAAAGTAAGAAAAAATGATTTTAATTTTAGTCCCTTTATGCTTAAAATCTTATTTTGGTCAATCTTCCTCCCGTTTATTGCAAATTCAACAGGCTGGATATTCACGGAAATGGCTCGTCAGCCGTGGATAGTTTTTGGTCTCATGCAAACCAAAGACGCCGTATCAAATACTGTTCCCGCCGGAAATGTATTATTTTCGTTGATCGTTTATACGTTATTATATGCTGTATTAATGGTGGCTACCATATTTCTTTGGAAAAAATATGCAAAAGCAGGTATGGATGGGAATGTGGAAATTAATGAAAATGTCGAAACAATAATTAGTAAAGCGTAGGAGGATAAAATGGATCTTAACACACTTTGGTTTATAATAATCGCTGTTTTGTTTATCGGATTCTTCTTTTTGGAAGGGTTTGATTATGGCGTTGGTATCCTTTTACCGATAATCGGAAAAGATGATACTTCAAGAAGAAAGATTATAAATGCAATAGGTCCCCATTGGGACGGCAATGAAGTTTGGTTATTAACAGCCGGCGGCGCAACGTTTGCCGCTTTCCCTAATTGGTATGCAACAATGTTTAGCGGATTTTATCTTGCACTGGTTTTAATGTTGCTTGCATTAATTGTACGAGGTGTAGCGTTCGAATACAGGAGCAAACATTCCACAAGTAAATGGAGAAATACGTGGGACTGGATGATTTTTATCGGTAGTTTTGTACCGGCATTGCTTTGGGGCGTTGCAATTGCAAATCTTATTAGAGGCGTTCCGATAGATAAAAATATGAATTATACCGGTAATTTTTTCACTTTATTAAATCCGTACGGTTTAGTTGGTGGATTAGCTTCTTTAACAATGTTCATGCTGCACGGCGCAATCTTTCTTAGCCTTAAATCGACCGGCAACGTACTTGAAGGAGCAAGAACCTGGGCAAAAAAAATGTGGCCCGTTGCAACGGTTTTATTATTCGCTTTTGTTATTTACAGTTATTTTGAAACAGATATGTTTACAAAACTTGGCGTTGACCCCGGCGTAACACCAATATTGGCCGCTATAGCAATTCTATCGGTAGGTTCTTTATTAAAAGCAAAAAAAGACGGATGGGCTTTTGTAATGACAGGTTTGACTATTGCGCTTTCTACAATCACTGTCTTTATAGGATTGTTCCCAAGGGTTATGGTTTCAAGCTTAAACCCCGATTGGAGTTTAACAATTTATAATGCTTCCTCTTCGCCTTATACCCTAACGGTAATGAGTTGGGTTGCATTAATTTTTGTTCCTTTCGTTCTTGCTTATCAAGGATGGAGCTATTGGGTGTTTAAGAAGAGAATATCGGATAAAACAGATTTGGAATATTAATTATTTCTTTTCTCCATTTTGATTTTCTTTTTAATATGTTTATAAGTGTCCCGAAAATATTTGGGACACTTTATTTTATTTGTAATCATTTCTATTGAAGAAAGTTTTGGAATGCACGTTGATAAACGGTTACTTAAGTTACCGGGAAATATTAAATCCAATTTAATCGTTACAATTGTTTTCGGTTTGCTGGTTGGCAGTTTAACCATTGGACAAGCGTATTACTTGAGTAAAATAATAAACGATGTATTTCTAACTCATTCTTTGTTAGCGGACGTTTCAAATTTCCTGATCTTATTTTTAGTTATTAGTTTATTAAAAGCATTTGCCGTATGGCTGGAAAATTTTTATTCCAACCGGCTTGCTACTCACGTAAAAGATTTAATTCGTAAAAATCTTACATCACATCTTTTTAAGTTAGGACCCGCTTATGTAAAATCAGAAAGAAGCGGTGAAATCTCCAACACAATTATGAACGGTGTCGAAAAGCTGGATCCTTATTTTAGTCAATTTTTACCCCAGTTGTTTCTATCGGCTTTAATACCACTTGCCATATTATTCTTTGTTTTTCCAATAGATGCTTTATCCGGAATAGTTTTTATTTTTACCGCTCCGCTTATTCCCCTGTTTATGATTTTAATTGGAAATATTGCCGAGGGAATGAACAAAAAGCAATGGAGAATTCTAACCAGAATGAGCGGCTACTTTTTAGATGTAATTCAAGGTTTGTCCACAATCAAATTATTCGGCAGACAAAATGATATTAAGAAAAAAATTGAATTAATCAGCGATTCGTTTAGAATTTCTACTATGAGGGTTTTAAGGATTGCATTTTTATCTGCTTTGGTATTGGAGTTATTATCAACTATCAGCATTGCAATTATTGCGGTGGAAATAGGATTAAGATTGTTAAACGGAAATTTAGAATTTCAACCGGCGTTGTTTATTTTAATTTTAGCTCCGGAGTTTTATTTGCCAATAAGACAATTGGGCGTTAGGTATCACGCGGGTATGGAAGGAACTGCTGCTGCGCAAAATATCTTTAAGATTTTAGAAGAGCCGGTCAAAATTTCTTCTATTCCGGAAAGTAAAGCTGATTTGAACCTAAATATCGATACAATAAAATTCAAAAATGTTTCTTTTACGTATGACGGCAATAGAAACGCAGTAAAAAATATTTCGTTCGAACTTAAGCCGAATACTTTAACAGCAATAATTGGTAAAAGCGGAAGCGGAAAAACAACAACTACAAACTTATTACTACGTTTTATTGATCCTACGGGCGGGAAAATATTTGTCGGAAATAACGAGTTAACAAAAATCGATTTGAAAAAATGGCAGTCTCAAATTTCGTGGATATCACAAAATCCTTATTTATTCCATGAAACAATCAAAGATAATTTATTAATAGCAAAACCCGGCGCAACGGAAAAAGAATTGGTTTATGCTGCCAAAGCAGCAAAAATACATAACTTTATAATTTCATTACCGGACGGATACAATACCTTAGTCGGTGAACGCGGTGCAAAATTAAGCGGCGGACAAGCGCAGCGCATTGCTTTAGCCAGAGCATTCCTGAAAAATACGCCTCTTTTAATTTTAGACGAACCGACAGCCAATCTCGATCCTCAAACGGAATTCGAAATGATAAGTACGATTGATTTTCTTACAAAAAACAAAACCGTTCTGGTTATTGCTCACAGACTAAATACAATAAAAAAAGCAGATCAAATATTAGTTTTTTCCGGCGGGAAAATTGTTGAACGGGGAAATCATCAATCTCTAATTCAAATGAACGGATATTATTTCAAAATGCTTTCAACGTTGAAAGGATTAAAATGAATAGAACATTTTTGCGGTTAATAAAAATTGCCGGATCATACAAACTTTGGATGCTGTTGGCAGCGTTTGTAGGATTTTTAACCATTGGAAGCAGTATAGGTTTGATGATGACTTCCGCATATATAATTGCCAAAGCCGCTCTGCATCCTTCAATTGCTGAATTGCAAGTGGGAATTGTAGGAGTACGGTTTTTCGGAATTTCACGGGGTGTTTTCAGATATATTGAAAGATTTATTTCGCACGAAATAACTTTCAAACTACTCGCAAAATTCAGAGTTTGGTTTTTCGAATCGATTGAACCTTTATTCCCTTCAAAATTAGCAAAATTTAAAAGCGGCGATTTATTAACAAGAGCAGTGAGCGATGTTGAAAATCTGGAACATATTTACGTAAGAGTTATTGCTCCTCCTTTTGTTGCTATTTTAGTATTAATTCTTGTTACGTTTTTATTCGGATCTTTTAACTTAATTTATGCCGTAATAGTATTAATCTTTTTCATTCTTGCCGGCATCGGTGTTCCTGCATTAACTTATTTAATGAGTAAAAACACCGGTCGAAAATTAGTGACACTCAAATCAAAATTAAACGAACTAATTATCGATCAAACACAAGGAATGCAAGAATTAATAATATTCGGTCAGCGCGAAAATTACCTTCGTAACTTCAAAGAAACGAATTACGAATATATTTCACTGCAAAAAAAGATGGCGAATATTAGCGGATTAAATGATTCGCTAATAGGATTATTTATGAATTTTGCAGTTTTTTTTATTTTGCTTAACGCTATTCCAAATATAAACAACGGAATTTTGGATGGAGTTTATCTATCGGTATTAGCTCTTGGAACAATGGCTTGTTTCGAAGCCGTTTTACCGCTTCCAACGGCAATCCAGTATTGGGAGCAAAGTATAAATTCGGCAAACAGACTGTTTGAATTAACTGATGAAAAACAATCAGAAATAAAAGAAATCGAATTAACTCCCCAACCCGAAAACTTCGATATAGATATTAGAAATATTAATTTTGGATATAACAACGATACAAAAGTATATAACAAATTATCTTTATACATACCGGAAAATGAAGTTACGGCAATAGTTGGAGCAAGCGGCGCCGGGAAGTCAACATTGGTAAATCTATTAATGAGATTTTGGGATTACGAATCGGGTAAATTTTTACTTGGGAATGAGGAATTGAAAAATTTTACGCAAGAAGAAATACAAAAATATATTTCAGTCGTTCCGCAAACAACGCATTTATTCAATTTACCGGTTAAAGAAAATATCCGGTTCTCAAAACCGGATGCTTCCGAAAACGAAATAATTTACGCAGCTAAAAAAGCTAATATTCACAATTTTATAATGTCTCTGCCAAACAAATATGACGAATGGATTGGAGAGCAAGGATTAAAATTGAGCGGTGGCGAGCGTCAAAGGATCTCTATTGCGCGGGCTTTGTTAAAAGACACTCCCGTAATAGTTTTTGACGAACCTACAGCCGATCTTGATTCACTTAATGAGAAAAAAATTTTAGAGCTTATTTATGAATTATCGGAATCAAAAACGGTTTTATTGATAACCCACAGACTTGTACATCTAGAAAACATCAATCAAATTTTAGTAATGCACGGCGGTAAAATAATTGAACGCGGCATGTTTGATGAATTGTTGGCAAAGAAAGGTTATTTTTATAAAATGTTTAATTTACAAAATAATTTGGTGGTTTAAAATTATGAAAAATTTCTGGACTTATTTCCTATAGAAACTTATTTGCTCATCAGAAAATATTATATTTGTAATTTTAATTTTAATTAGATACGTATGAACAGATTAGCGCCATTTGCAATCATTCTTGCCGCAATTCTTTGGGGAGTTGACGGTATTGTATTACGCCCTTCGCTTTACACTTTACCTGTAGCGCTTGTGGTTTTTATTGAAAGCACAATTGTAACGGTTTACTTATCGCCATTGTTTATCAAAAAGTTTAGTTCTTTAAAACGAATTAAATTAAACGATTGGCTCGCATTTTTAGGCGTTGCTTTATTCGGAGGCGCATTGGGAATTATGGGAATAACCAAAGCATTGTTTTACGTAAACTATGTGAATTTATCAATCGTAATTCTAATCCAAAAATTACAACCGGTTTTTGCTTTATCCTTAGCTGCGTTAATATTAAAAGAAAGATTACCCGGAAAGTTTTTTATATGGGCAACTTTAGCAATAATAGGCGCATATATAATGACCTTCGGCACAAAATTGCCGGTTATTGATTCTAATGATAAAACTTTACTCGCTGCTTCTTATGCTTTGCTTGCGGCTTTCAGCTTCGGTTTTTCTACCGTATTGAGTAAAAGAGCATTGAAAAACGTCAGTTTTGAATTCGGAACATATTTGAGATATTTAATCTCTTCGGTAATTATGTTAGTATTTGTTACCGGCTTTTCTCAATTTTCAGCTATTTCACAAATAACATCCACGCAATTTTTAATATTTCTTCTTATTGCCTTCACAACCGGAGGTCCGGCTATTTTTTTATATTATTACGGATTGAAAAACGTATCCGCTTCATCTTCTACAATCTTGGAATTAGCTTTTCCGCTTACGGCAATTATACTGGAATATTTTATTCACGGTAAAATGTTAGATTTAGTACAATGGATTGGCGTTGTAATATTGATATTCAGTATAACAAAAGTTTCGGGATTTTCATCCTCACGCTTCTCTTCAAAGAAATGAAAATATTATAAATAATTTATAGAAAGATTTAACTCCGGACAAAATATTTTTTATGTTATAACGTAGCCAAAAGCTTATTTTATCTCAACAATATCATTTTCTTTACTTGAATATAATTACCGTATTTTAATCTGTAAAAATAAATCCCACTTGGTAAATTTTCTGCATTGAACGTTACTTCATAATTTCCCGGGGCTTGTTTTTTGTTCACAAGCGTTCTAATTTCACGTCCCAAAATATCATAAACCCTTAATTGTACTATTTGTTGAGACGTTGCTCGTTGAGACGTTGCTCGTTGAGACGTTGCATGCAACGTCTCAACTTTAGATATTGTATATCGTATTATAGTAGCAGGATTAAACGGATTGGGATAATTCTGGAACAAGGCGAAATCCAACGGATTATTTAAATCGTTTTTTACATCGACTAAAGTAGAGTCACCATAATATTTCCCGTTAATATACGCGGCTTTTAGAGTGTCGTACATAATATAAGCATCCAAATAATCCTTTTTTCGCAAAGTAATTCCAATATCTTTTGTCAACTCAAAAGAAGTACCGGAAACACTGTTGGCGGGATTAGATTCAAAGTACATTGACGGAAATTGAGTTGTATCATTTTTAAAAAGGCCGGCAATTCTCAAGTTTTTTAATTGTAATTCTTCGTCAATATATTCTGCTCCATACAGACCAAAATTTTGCCAACCGGTAAATACATTTTCCCTTCGCGGATTCAAATTGTATTCCATATATTCTTTTTCTTCGTGTGGCAAATAAGCATACACTTTTGCATTGGTTGTATCCAATCTTTCATAAAATGTTCTTACTAAACTAGTATCGCCGGAGGTTTCTTTAATCACAAAATATCTCAAACCATTTTGCATTGTTGTATCTCCGGTTACTTTTCTTGTTAAAGTATAATGTAAAATTCCGTAAGTCCACGCTTCATCTCTTCTTACATTGTATATCCATTTATCACCTGTATGCAAAGGAAAGTATTCCAAAGCGTTTTCGAATATTCTTTTACTGTATTGAACAAATACGGCTCTTTCAATATAATCGAATAAAGAATCGTTACCAAAATTTGCAATTACAGAATCAATAGAATAGCCGTTAACTTGCCAATGCTCGGTTATAAAATTATCAATACCAGTGGAATCGAGAACTTCAACATTCAGACTATCCTTAATCATATTGACTGAGTCGGAATATGCAGCTAAATAACGAACCGACAATTGTCCACCCAAATACATTGGCGCATTTATAAAAAGAGTATCATTCAAATTGAAATAATACTTACCGGTTATTTTTTGCAAACCATCCCTGTCCGGCAATCCGTAAACTTCCGGTACAATTTTCCACACATATAGAATTGAGCCGTTGGGTTTAAATGTAAGCATTTCTGTTGTTTCCAAACAGGCGGTGTGCTCCCACGAATTAAAATCGTTAAATGAAAATTCCGCTTGACAACTACCGGTGGAACCAAACAAATAGCTAAACACCGTATCTGCACGATTGGTAACTTTACAGATCAATTGGATATTTTCACCGTATTGGTATTCATTTTTATCCGTAAAAACAGACAAATCCAATTGGGCAAACTGGGTGGAATAAAACACGAAAAACAATAAAAAGGTAATAACAATCTTTTTCATAATTTTAATCTATACTTATTCAATATATTTTAATTAATATAAAATTAAGAAGTTAAAAAGCAAGTTATTTTTTCGGTTCACTAACGATATAAATAAGACTGGGAAGGAAAGCTAATTTCTTTTTATACATTTTTTTTGAAAATTAATTCAAACAAAGAAACAACAATCATAATAAATAAACTTGAATACATAAAAATTGCGGATAAAATTGTTAAATACACAAAACCGGGATGTATAAATCTGATACCCCAAATAGATCCGAAAGTTATCAAGACTGAAATTAGCGGCTCTATCATTAAAAAATTTTTCCAGTATCCCTCAAAAACAGAGGTAAAATAAAATACCAAACTTATACTGAAAATTATGAATCCCAAACCAAGGATATGATTATGCGTTGTCATCAAAAGTTCACTTACCGGTTTAGGATATTTATCCGGAATGCTAACTCCTTCTGTTTCAATATTTTGCACCGATCCGTTAAAGTGCTCGATTGTACCATTAACTGAAAAATTTGTATTCCGGGATAAGTAAATCACTCCTACGAGTAACCCACAACTTACTGTTATTAAATAAATTATAAGCAATCTCTTAAAGTTGCTATTTAACTGATACAGATAACTATTCATAATTCAAAAAGATATTCTTATATAACAAAGTAAGTTTAAATATTCCGCGTGAAACGGAATTAACCGAAATTGTTGCTCCCGAAATAGCATCTACGCCTTTGCCGGGAACGAAATTAGAATTAAAATC
>JALSTI010000217.1 GCA_026983795.1 Melioribacteraceae bacterium | reverse complement strand
TAATAATAAAAATCATAAATCTTTTGTTTGTGTAATTCTTCTACAATTTCTCCGTTTTCTAACTTTATCTTAAAATAGTTATAATGAATGTTTTTATCCTTGTCATATTTACTTCTTTGTATATACTTAATATTATCCATCCTTCCTTTTCTATTAAGTTTCCGTTCATGCTTCAAACTGTTTTTGGACAAACTGACATCAAACGTTAAACAGGAATCTTCATCCAATAAATTATAAATATTTTCAAAAAATTCATTTAATAAAGAATCTTTATATAAATAATTTATACTATCAAAAGTTGAATAAATAAAATCAAATTTTCCGGTAAACGGTAATTTAACCATATCGCAGCAAACTTTCATAAAATCCGGATTACTTTTAAGCTTTAGCATATCGGGCGATAAATCGCTAACAATTATATTGTTAAAATATTTTGTAAGTCCATTAGCTATTTCCAAATTTCCTGCAGCCAATTCCAATATTCTATCACCTTTTATATTCAGCATTTTGTAAAGCGAATAAATATACTCAGCCCATTTATTATAATCCACACTTCTCATTAATTTATTATAAATAATTGATACGGTAGAATATGGTTTTTGCATAATTATTTTAATTTTCTAAATTTCAATATTTTTTCAGCCCATTTGTAAGATTCAATCATACTTACTTCCGAGGCAACGAATTTGGAGGCAATGTCGAATGCAGTTCCGTGATCGGGAGAAGTTCTTACAATTGGCAAACCGGCTGTATAATTAACGCCTTTTTCAAAATTCAATAACTTAAAAGGAATTAAGACTTGATCGTGGTACATTCCAATTACTGCATCAAAATCTAAATACTTTTTCATTCCGAAGAAGGCATCGGGAACAAAAGGACCGAAAACATTTTTATTTTTTCTTATTACCGGATAAATAATATTTTTTTCTTCCGTGCCAATCTTTCCGTCTTCGCCGGCATGGGGATTTAATCCTAGAATTGCAATTTTAGGTTGTTTGATTCCAAAATCATTTTTAAGTGAATTTCTTAGAACTTCCAAAGTAATTGAAACATTATTTTTTGTTATAGACTTTGCAACAGCTTTTAATGGAATATGTATTGTAACTAAAGCTACTTTTATTTTATTAGATAAAAAAAGCATTGAATATAACTTTGAATTGAAATGAGCAGCTAACATTTCCGTATGTCCCGGAAAATCTATACCCGCTAATTGAAAGCTGTATTTTGAAATGGGCGCTGTTATCAAAGCATCAACATAATTCAAATCAAATAATTCCAAAGCTTTTTGAATTGAGATAAAACTGGCTTGCCCGCTTATTTTTGTGGGCGAACCCAATTTTTGTTTATAGCTGCCTACGTCAACAACATTCAAAACAGATGAATACGCTTGTTTATATTCTTTAACTATTTGATAATCAAACTTTAATGGAATTTTTTTAACGGTTTTTTTAAAGATGTTTAGAGGGCAAATAAAATAAATTAAATTTTTTTTAGGATTGAAAATTCTGTTAAATGTTTTTATACAAATTTCCGGACCAATACCATTTATATCGCCACAAGTAAAAACGTATCTTTTCATTTTTTACCTAAAAGATCAAAATCCCCCGTACCGGTTCTATCGACAAAAACAAATTGCTTATTAAGGTTTTTATATTTCCAAATTTCCAAAACTTCATTCTTCTCGGAATAACTTCTGCTTATTTCAGTCGGTTCACCGTATTTAATATACACTTTTCCCCTATCGGTTCTAGCGCCGTTTCTTTGTCCCAAATAGTTAAAGTTTTTTATCGCGTAATCCGCGCGACTGTAAAATTCATTCATTGCGTCATTAAATTTATACCCGTTCGATTTAAATTCACTATTCCAAAAGTTTACCAATTGCCTATAATACTGGGATTTTGGATAGCTGAAAATTTTAGATACAATTTCATCTTTCCCAATTATTCTTAACAACTTCACGGCAAATTCAGGATTGTATAACGACAGCGGTTTGTCGACCCAAAATACCTCTAATTTGAACTCCTTCTCCGTATTACCCGATTTTATTTTCACTGCTACATTTCCTTCCAACAATTTATTTGTAAAACCGGAAACATAGTAAAAATTATAATTTGAATTCCCGGACGGGCGAAGTTCAATATTATTGTTTAGTTCAACAAATGAAAGGTTTTTGTAACTCGCTTTATTCACAGACGTATCAAGAAGCGTTGACGAATCTTGCTTAACAATAACATTTATTTTAGAAGAATCTTTAACCGGAATTATCAAACCGAAATTATTTTTGGAATAGGGAATATAATTACTGTAATTTACAACTATAAAATTTGAACTATCCTTATTTTGTACAACCACAGGTTTCAGAACAGAAGTATTTGTATCGGAAACAACTTCAACGGGAATCGGTTTAAGTTTAACGTTCACATCAGAGTGTTCAATTGATATTTCAGGAATCAAGTTATATTGACCAGGTTTAAGATTAAGTGTAATCAAACCTTGAACAGACAGAAGAGGCGACTTGGTCTCGGCATACTTTTCAACGGAAATATTTTTTTTAGAAATTTGACGTGAAATAACATTATTCTCTTGAACCGCTTCAACTCCTACAGACAAACCGGATAAATAATTTTCATCATTTTTAACAAAAACAATTTCGTTATACGGAATACGGTATAGTACAAATACAGACGTTAACGAACCGGAAGGCATTTGATGTATTTCAAAATAAACTGATTTCGCTTTGGGTTGACCAGAAACGGTTACGACACAAAATAGAAAAACGGCTAATATATTTTTTTTCACTATATATTTACTCGAATAATTATGAAAACAACAATAAAAGAATTTGATCTTTTAATAAAAATAGTGAAAAATTAATGATTAAAAAGGGAATAAATTAGCATCTTTTAACTATTCATACTTTGAAGGAATTCTTTATTACTTCTGGTTCCTTTCATTTTATTTAACAAGAATTCCATTGCTTCAATCGAATCAAACTCGCTAAGAATTTTGCGAATAATCCAAACTTTATTGAGCTCTTCTTCGGTCAATAATAATTCCTCTTTCCTGGTTCCGGTTTTATTCACATCAATGGCGGGGAAAATTCTTCTATCTGCTAATGCACGGTCCAGAACCAATTCCATATTACCCGTTCCTTTAAATTCTTCAAAAATAACTTCATCCATTCTACTTCCGGTATCAATTAAAGCAGTTGCAATTATGGTAAGACTTCCACCGTCTTCCGTATTTCTTGCCGCTCCGAAAAATCTTTTAGGTTTATGCAAGGCATTTGAATCGACGCCACCAGAAAGGATTCTACCGCTGTGAGGTATCACGGTATTATGAGCGCGCGCCAAGCGGGTAATACTGTCTAAAAGAATAACCACATCGTCACCCGCTTCAACCATTCTTTTGGCTTTTTCTATTACCATATTTGCAACTTGTACATGCCTGTCGGCGGGTTCGTCAAAAGTTGAACTTACAACTTCGGCTTGCACGGATCGCTGCATATCGGTTACTTCCTCAGGCCGCTCATCTATTAACAACATAATCATTTTAATTTCGGGATGATTTCTGGAGATTGAGTTAGCCATTTTTTGAAGCAATACGGTTTTACCGCTTTTTGGGGGTGAAACTATTAATCCCCTTTGACCTTTGCCAATCGGAGCCAACAAATCAATAATTCGCATTGAGTATTCGCCCGGCGCCGATTCTAGTTTAATCCTTTTAGTAGGATAAATAGGAGTTAAATTATCGAATAAAGTTCTTCCTCTAATTTCTTCAGGATCTTTACCGTTAACCGCTTCTACACGTAACAAGGCAAAAAATCTCTCGCCTTCTTTCGGAGGCCTTACTTGGCCGCGGACATGATCGCCCGTACGTAAACTGAATCTTTTAATTTGGGAAGGCGAAACATAAATATCATCCGGCGAAGGAAGGTAATTATAATCGGCTGAACGTAAGAATCCGTATCCGTCCGATAAAACCTCCAGTACGCCTTTCGAAAAAGTCAGACCGTCTTTCTCGGTTTGAGCTTCCAATATTTTAAAAATCAGATCTTGTTTTCTTAAATCGCTATAACCGTTAATGTTATAATCTTTAGCAATTTTATAAAGATCCACAATTTTTTTTGACTTAAGTTCTGAAATATCCATTGGCATGACTGATCCTATAGTTTAGATTTATAAATTTTTATTCCACAGTATTATTGGGGGCTTCAATTATCGTTTTCGTTTATTTTTTTGATTTAATGAAAGGAACACGAGGTACAACTGAAAACTAATCTTAATAATTTAAAATGTCAAGCTATTTCTCAGCTCCCCATTCCTTTTTACCTCCCCCAGTAAATAGATACTGCCAAGAATTACCAGGCAATCCTTTTTATTATTCTTTGCAAATTTTTCCAAAAAGGCTTTACGTTTATTTAATATTTCCGCATTAATATTATTTGTTACGCAGACTGATTTTAATTCTTCAACCGTTGCAGCTCTTTCATAATTAATAGAAGTCAGAAAAATTTTATCAAAATGATTTTTTAACAATTTAAGTATTTGAGAAATATTTTTATCTTTCATTGCGCCGAAAATCAAAATTTTATTTTCACACTCATACTTGTTTTTAGAAAATTCATCTACAAACACTTTAACGCTATCGGGATTATGGGCAGAATCGAGAATGATTTTAGGTTTGTCATTAATTACTTCGTATCTTCCTTGAATGTTTGTATTGCGCAATACATTATCGATTCCTTTTAACGCATATTTAATTCGATAGTCGCTTATTTCATTTACATAAACCAATAAACTTAAAGCTGCATTTTTAAGTTGATGTAAACCTTGAAGGGATGTTTTATACAAATGTATAGTTTTTTTTCCTAATTGTAAACTTAAAAAATCTTTATGAATTCTTACAAGTTTTTTAAGATTAAATATTTGCGATTTTTTTCCGGCAGCTATTTCAATTATAGACCTTTCCGCGTTTTTTTTTATTATTCCAATATAAACTGGTTTGTTCGGTTTAACAATTCCCGCTTTCTCATAGGCAATATCTTCCAGATTTTTTCCCAAAATATGAGAATGTTCAATATTAATAGTAGTAATAACCGATGCTAACGGATTAACTACGTTTGTTGCGTCGAGTCTTCCGCCTAATCCTACTTCAATCACCGCATAATCCACTTTGTTATCATAAAAATATTTGAACGCCAAAGCAGTGGTTACTTCAAAAAAAGTGGGTTTGTATTTATCTATGTAATCTTGAGTACCGTTCAGAAAATTTATCAGGTAACTATCGGGTATAAATTTTCCGTTTATACTTATTCTTTCGTTGTATTTTACAAAATGAGGAGAGGTAAAAAGTCCCACTTTAAAACCGCTTTCCATCAACATACTGGCAAGGAAAGAAGCCGTACTGCCCTTTCCGTTTGAGCCTGCAATATGAAAAACTTTCAAATTATCTTGCGGATTATTTAAATAATTAAGAAACCCGGTTATGTTTTCCAAACCTAATTTAACGCCGAATTGATGAAGGGAGTAAAGTTTATTTAATGCTGTTTCAATTTTCACGACAAATTATAAGAACCTGTAAGTTTGGAAATATTATTAACATTATTTTGGAGGCAATAATTTTTCAGCCCTTCAATTATTTCAATACCGGCATTAGGGTTTATAAAATTAATTGTACCCAATTGTACGGCAGAAGCTCCGGCAATTAAAAACTCAATTGCATCTTCGGTATTAGAAATTCCGCCGATACCAATTATGGGAATATCAACATTTCTGTGTATTTCAAATACTTTTGCTAACGCAACAGGTTTAATAGCCGGACCCGAAAGTCCGCCTGTTATATTTTTGATTTTAGGTTTTTTTGTTTTTATATCGAAGGCAGCACCAACAAGAGTATTAATAGCCGAGACTGCATCGGCGCCTTCATTTTTAGCCGCTTCGGCAAACTTCCATATATCCGCGGTATTAGGTGATAATTTAATTAGCAAGGTTTTCTCCGTTGCTTTTCTTACTTCGCTTGTTATTTTTTTTACCGCTTCAATATTGTTTCCGAAAATTAAACCGCCGTCTTTAACGTTGGGACAAGATACATTAATTTCAAAGGCTTTAATTATTTCATGTTCAGACAATATTCTTATGCATTGAACATATTCTTCTATGCTGGATGCAGCAATGTTACATATTAAAGTAGTCTTTAACTCTTCCAGAAAAGGAAGTTTTTCTTTTACAAAAACTTCAAGTCCTACATTTGCCAGACCAATTGCGTTTAACATTCCTGAAGAGGTTTCCACAATGCGTTGAGGAGGGTTTCCTTTTCTCGGTTTAAGCGATATGGATTTTGTAACTATTGCACCTATCTTTGATAAGTCGATGAATTTAGATATTTCATTTCCATACCCGACGGTGCCCGAAGCCAACAATACCGGATTTTTTAATTTGAGTTTTCCTATTGATACGCTTAAGTCAATATTATTCATAATATCACATCCGATGAATTAAATACAGGACCATCTTTACAAATAAGATAAAATCCGCTTTTATCGTTTTTTTCAACGGGGCATCCTTGACAAATACCAAAACCGCAAGCCATTGCGCTCTCTACAGATATTTCGCATTTTATTTTTTTTTCTTCAGAATATTTTTGAAGAGCTTTTAACATTGGCGTAGGACCGCAACCGAAAATTTTTAATTTGTAATTTGTAAAATTATTTATTTCACTATCCAGCAAATCCAGTACAGTTCCCCGCCTTCCCAACGAACCGTCATCCGTTGCCCAATGACTCTCTTCAAAATCCAAAGTAATTATTTCGGCGGCGGTTCTTGCGCCAAAAAATCTTTCAATTTGCTTTTTATTTTTCAATTCTTTTTGTAAAAGCGGAAACGGAGCAATTCCAAGTCCGCCCGCAACAAAAACCGCCAAATCAAAATCATCATTTAATAAGAAACCGTTACCTAAAGGTCCCAAAATATTTATCACATCGTTTTCTTTTTTGCCCGAAAGAATTTTTGTTCCTTCGCCAACAATATTGAAGAGAAAAGAAACTTCGTCGTTATTAATATCGCAAATACTAAAGGGTCTGCGCAGCAACGGATAATTTGAATTAGAAACTTTAATATTACAAAATTGACCCGCTTTCCCGTGCGATGCAATTTGAGGAGATCTAACGGTTAGAAGGAAAATATTATTTGCAATCTCAATGTTGGAAATTACTTTGGAATTTTCGATAATCAATGAATAACTCGCATTAAAATTAATGGAAGGATTACTTTATTCACTTTTCCCGTTGATAAATAATTGCTCAATTTTACTTATTTTATTTAATCTTCTTTGATGTCTGCCACCGGCAAATTCCGTAGACAACCATATTTCCAAAATGGATTTAATTGTATCCACACCTAAAGTTCTTGCGCCAAGAACAATAACATTTGAGTTGTTATGCTCCCTTGAACTTTTAGCGCTAAATTCATTGTAACAAGTTGCGGCTCTAATACCGGGTATTTTATTTGCGGTTATTGCCGATGGAATACCCGTAGCGTCAAGAATAATTCCGCCATCGGCATCATTTAACGCTACTTTTTTTGCTACTTCGAATGCAAAGTCCGGATAGTCGCACGATTGTCCGTCAAAAGTTCCTACGTCTATAAAATCAATATTTTTAGCTTTTAAAAATTCTTTTAGATTTTCTTTTTCGTTAAAACCGGTATGATCGGAACCAAGCGCAATTTTCTTAAAATTGATTTGCTTGAATTTATTTTCAATATTTCCGGAAGCTTGAACTTTATTCTTTTTAACAATATTTATTTTTAACGCTCTAATTTTGTCGAGTGCAGAAGGAGTAAAAAGTTCGGAACCGTCTATATAAACGGTTGTAATTCCGTCCTTGTAAAATTTTATAATATTTTCTTCTGTAAAAAGTTTTTTCATAATATTAATTACAGTAATCCGGTTTCATTATTCATTTTAAGATAATCTACAACTTTTTTAACATCCTGCGCATTATCCCTGTTACAAACCAACAATGCATTTTTAGTATTAATAACAATTAAATTTTCGCACCCGATAATAGCCGCAAATTTTTTAGGTGAATAAATATATGAATTATATGAATGATCCGTGTAAATTTTACCGACTTTAGCAATACCGTTTTGATCTTTTTCGGATAATTGATAAACTTCTTCCCAACTACCAACATCGCTCCAACTGAATTCCGCTTTAGTAAGATAAACGTTTTGGGATTTTTCCATAACTCCGTAATCAATGGAAATGCTTCGCAGTTGACCGTAAACTTTGGTTAAAGAATCATAAAAATTCTCCTTTCCTATATCTTTTCTCAAACTTTCCATACCAAGATAGAGATCATTTAAATATAAATTAAGTTCATTAAGTATTGCTTTTGTTTTCCAAATAAACATGCCGGAGTTCCATAAAAAATCCCCGGATTCAAGAAATCTTTTTGCAGTTAACAAATTAGGTTTTTCCGCAAAAGTTCTAACTTTATAAATTTTATCTTCCAAAGGTTTATCGATGTATTGAATATAACCGTAACCGGTTTCGGGTCGTGTTGGTTTTATACCAATTGTAACAAGTCCGCCGGATTTTTCAGCAAAAGCCACAGCCTTTTTAAGCGTATTGTGGAAATGGTCCACATCCAAAATTAAATGATCTGCCGGAAGAGTAATCATTACAGCGTCTTTGTCTTTTTGATCAATTAATACGGAAGCCAATCCAATACACGCGGCTGTATTTTTACCAAACGGTTCGGAAATAATATTTTCGGGGGGAATATAAGGCAATTGAGATTTTATACCATTTTCCTGAGCTTTATTTGTTATAATTAAAATATTTTCGTTAGGCACCAAACCGTTTAATCTTGCCACAGTATTTTGAATTAAAGTATTTTCTCCAAAAATTTTTAATAATTGTTTAGGTTTTTTCTTTTTACTTCTCGGCCAAAACCTGGAACCCACACCGCCAGCCATAATAACGGCATATAAATTCATCTCTTCTCCTTTCATTATAAGCTTAATATTTTAATTTCTAATTTTTCGGCTTTGTTTAAATACCCGGTAATATCAACCTCCTTCTTTTTAATCAAAGCAACAATTACAATCAAGCATGCTCTCATATTTTCTATCAAATCACTTGTAATCGATATTTTTTTATGGTAAATCAATTCAAGCGAATCGGTAAAAACTGAATGCATTTTAGTAATAAGTTCAAACCCGGCCTCTTTGGATAATTTTGTGTTTTCTTTCATTTGTTTTAAAAAAGGTTCTATTTCTTCTTCTTCAAATTTTCCTGCTTTTAAATTTCCAAGCAAATTATCCAATTTTTTTATCGGTCTTAATATTTTATCCTTATATTCTTCAAAATCTAAATTATTAGAAAAATTATTGTCCTCCAAAATGTACTCTTCTTTTAGCCTTTCAACTTCGGATTTATCCGATAATTGTTTTTCATTTTTACGGATACCGCTATCGCTGATT
>JALSTI010000216.1 GCA_026983795.1 Melioribacteraceae bacterium | reverse complement strand
TGGAGGAAGTTCTAACAATATTCACAAGCATCTTGAAAATAATTTTTTTACTTTTGCACCTACTCTAAACGTGGACGTTCCTTTAAATAGATTTATCGCATTCAGATTGGGAACCGGTTATCAATTAACATTCGGCAATAGTTGGACAATTGATAATGATCAAGAGTTAAAAAATGTTCCCGGTAGTTTAAATGGGAATGCTTTTTTTATTCAAACGGGGGTATTCATAGGATTATTTGCATTTTAATATGAAAAATATTTTAGTTACAGGCGGCGCTGGTTTTATCGGTAGTAATTTTATTAATTATATGCTAAACCACCGCGATGATTTTAACATTGTAAACCTCGATAAACTTACTTACGCTGGAAACCTGGCAAATCTTACTAATGTGGTAAATCATAAAAACTATACTTTTGTTAAAGGCGATATTTGTAATACGGATTTGGTTGATTATATATTTAATAAATACAATATTGAATATGTAATAAACTTTGCGGCAGAATCGCACGTTGACCGTAGTATTTTGGGGTCGGAAATATTTTTTAAATCGAATGTATTGGGAACTAATACATTATTGGAAGCTGCAAAGCGGTATCGAATTAAAAAGTTTGTTCAAATATCTACGGATGAAGTATACGGAAGCTTAGGCCCGGCGGGTAAATTTACTGAACAAACGCCTCTTTCCCCCAACAGTCCTTATTCATCAAGCAAAGCCTCTGCCGATATGATGGCTTTGGCATTTTATCATACTTACGATGTACCGGTGGTAATTACCAGATGTTCCAATAATTACGGTCCTTATCAATTCCCCGAAAAGTTAATTCCTTTAATGATTATTAATTCAATGAATAACAAAAAATTACCTGTTTACGGAGACGGTTTAAATGTACGGGATTGGGTTTATGTACTGGATCATAACAGAGCGGTTGAGCAAGTATTGGAAAGCGGGAAATTAGGCGAAGTTTATAACATTGGCGCAAACCGGGAAATGAAAAATATCGATATAGTGAAATTGATCCTTTCCCAATTAAATAAAAGCGAGGATTTAATTGAATTTGTAAAGGACAGACCGGGACATGACAGAAGATATGCCATTGATTCCAGTAAAATACAAAACGAATTGGGTTGGAAACCAAAATATGCTTTCGAAGAAGCTATAAGTCAAACAATTAATTGGTATATAGAAAATGAAAATTGGTGGAGAAATATACTTTCAGCCGAATATCTTGAATATTATGAAAAACAATATGAACTTAGATGATTCAAAATTAAAGTTTATGAAATTTTTCGGATTAATGCTCGCTTATTTCTTCTGCGTTGCGTTGGTTGTACACGCACAAGATATTAACGGAATACAACTAAATTCAAACGAAGATAATTTAAAATCCCTTAACATGATTAGTGTAACAATCGGCGGGGATTTTGTTGTAAACGGAACTTTTCCTGCATCGCGCACGGAAACAGTAGATCAATTTGTTACCCGCATCATTACCGATTATCAATCCGAAGCCTTGCGCACAACTAAAGAAAAAGAAATTATTGATATTATTAAATCCAAGCTCGGTAAGTTTGCTAAAAGGAATATTCTGCTTAAAAGATACGACGGGTCTTCCATAAATGTTGATTTGGCCAAATTCAGATTAACCGGCGATTTTTCCTACAATCCGTATTTGCAAAAAAATGATGTAATAATTTTTCCCGTATTGAATCTCGAAAAAAATTTCATTGATATTAGCGGCGCAGTTAACAAGCCAACGGTCTTTCAATTTGTTGAAGGCGATAAACTTTCCGATGCAATACTGTTTGCTAACGGTCTGAATCCTGCGTACAAGAATGTTAAATATGCAGTTATTAATAAATTAAGCTCCGACGGTAAAACACAAACAAGTAAAAAAGTACTTATCTCGGATAATCCTTTGCTTCATCGCGGCGATAGAATTAAAATTATTGCCGATGAAAACAAAAAAGAAAATTATAAAGTATTAGTCTTAGGTGAAGTGAAACAACCCGGTTATGTTTACATTACTAAAAACCGCTCTGATATTAGAGACGTTATAAAATCTGCCGGGGGATTTACCGAATTTGCTTCTTTAAGGCAAAGCTCCGTTTTACGCGGTACGAATAAAGAAAATTTATTAAAAATTAAAGCATTGAAAAAACTGTATGAGAGCGACAAAGAAATAAATTTAACCGACTTCGAAAATAAATTTAATCTGTCTAATCTTGAATATCTTTCTATGCTTAGGATGTCCGATGCAGTTTTAGAAGATTCGGTTTACTTTTTAATTGATATGAAACTAAGAGAATTTTTTGGCGACGGCGTAGTCGATTTTACCAAAATATTCGGTCAAAACGATTCGGCAAAAACACACTTCTATGTTAAAGACGGGGATGTAATTCTGGTGCCCGAAAAGTCCAATACGGTTTATGTATTCGGTCAAGTTAATGCCCCGGGTTATGTGCCGTACAAACAAAATGCTAATTATGAATATTATGTAAATAAAGCCGGCGGTTATGGCGAAGATTACCGGGATGATATAAAAGTGATAGAAGGTAAAACAAAAAATTGGATAAGCGCTGATGAATCAACAAAAATTTACCCGGGTGATTTTGTATATGTTCCCAAATCGCCTTCACGCAGCTTTTTTTACTATTTAAGAACAGCGTCGTTTATAACGTCAATTGCCAGCGCCCTTGCTACAGTGGCAATACTGATAATCAATCTTTCAAAATAGGTTAATTTATTTTTATCAAAAACAAATGTTAATTAAATGACTACAGAAAGTAAAAAGGAAGTAAGATTTAGCGATTATTTGTACGTTCTAAGTAAATGGAAAAAATTTATAATATTTAATATGATTGTAATTTTACTTGTTACGGCGGGGTTGAGTTTACTGATTGATAATAAATACCGCGCTAAAGCTACGGTAATGTTACCGCAAAATAACAGTTTAGGAAGTTCGGCAATTAGCAATATGCTTGCAGGCGCCAGTTCATTGTTTGGTGGAGCATTGTTTGGAGCAACAGACAATACGGATAGAATGCTTGGCATTTTAAGCAGCAGAACGGTTTTGGAAAAGGTGATTAAGAAGTTTGATTTGATTGATTATTATGATTTTTCAAAATATAAAAATGATAAAACTTTAAAAGCTCTAAAGGATGATGCCGGTTTTGACATAGATGAAAACGGAATGATTGAAATAACTATGATTCATAAAGATTCGGTTAAAAGCGCACAGATAGTTAATTATTTTATTGCTTTGTTGGATAGTTTGAATAGAACTTTCAGTAAGAAAGAAGCGACTGATTATAGAGTTTTTTTGGAAGGTCGATATAAGAAAAATTTAGCCGATTTGAAAAATGCCGAGGAAAAATTTGAACAATTCCAAAAAAAATACGGCGTTTATGTTATACCCGACCAATTGGTTTTTGCAATTAAGGCGGTTGGAGAGCTGGAAGTTCAATTAACTCAAAAAAAGATAGAAGCAGAACTTGCCAAAATGTCTCAAGGCGCAAATTCACCCGCTTACAAAGATTTACAAAAACAAGTTACATTAATTCAAAATAAACTTAGCGGTATGAAAAACGGAGATAAAGATTTGGAAAAATCGATAATCTTTTTCCCGTTTAAAAAAGCGCCAGAGATTCAGAAAAACTATGTAAGACTTTATAGAGAAATTGAAATTCAAAGTAAAATTCAAGAATTTCTTTTGCCGTTGTATGAACAAGCCGTTATGGAAGAGCATAAAAATGTTCCTTCGATTGTTGTTCTGGATAAAGCCGTACCGCCGGAAATGAAATATTCACCCAAAAGAAGTTTTATTGTAATTGGTGTTGGCTTAATGTTTTTCTTTTTGATTGTTCTTTTCGTTTTCCGCGGTGAAGAGGCGATAACCAGAACACAATTTAACAATCCGCTTGAAGAAAAAGAAAAAAGGTTCTTTAAGAGAATTGCTAAATATTACAGAGTAAAACTTTAAACCGGTCCAAATGTTTTTAATAATAATTATTATTCTTCTAACACTTCCGGGTATTTATTTAGGACGATATTTATTAGGAAGTTATTTCAATCATATTACAATCTATACTGTAATATGGGGAGGAATGTTATTTTTCTATCATTTAGGATTTATTAAATATTACCCCTTAAGCTTTGAGACATGGACATACATAATTGTAGCTTATCTATCTTTAATTTTAGGAACAATCACAGTTCTGGTAGGCAGAAATATTTTTAATAATCATGATTCTAATAATACAAATGACTCTCCCGTAAATTATGAATTTCTCTACTCTAAAAAAATTAAATATGTAATTATAATTTATTCTGTCATCGGTCTTTTTTCAGGCATTCAGCATTGGATGATATTATTAAAGATGTATGGAACAATTCCTAATATATTGTTGCATGGTAATGAAATATACAGGATGAGAGTTGAACAAGGAATACCAGGATTAATTCCCTATATACAATCATTCTCTTATGTTGCATTGTTACTGGTAGGTATGTATGCAGCTGCAAAAAAGTCTTTACCCTGGTTTGTTATTTTACCGTTTATAGGTGTTATTTTAAAACAATTGGCAAATTTTTCCCGAGCCGGTGTTCTATTAGGTTTTGTAATGTTTATTTCCAGTTATTATTTAACAAAGAATATCTATTCTATCGGAACACAAAATGACTTTAAAAAGAAAAAAAATAAAAACTTGGTATTAATAGTTGTAATTTTAAGTTTATTAATTGGCAGCGCTGTTTTCATAAGAGCTTTCAGAGGTACTGTGGAATCATTTTCAGGCTCATCCAGAGCGCTCAATTCACTTCATTCAAATTTACTTATCTCACCTTCTATTTATTTATATATGAGCGCTCATGTAGGGGTATTTAACAAATACTTAAAGTTGGGTGAAGAAGAGAGCGAAGTTATTGGGAAAAATACATTCCTTCCTGTGTATAATTTTCTTTCAAAATTTGGTATAGTCAAACATTTTAGACAATATCAGCGTGGTTATTACATTCCAGTTTGGACAAATACAGGTACCTATTTGAGAGAATTATATGCTGATTTTGGTATAGCCGGAATTTTAATAGTTCCCTACTTGCTAGGTATGCTTGTAACGGTATTGTTAAATTTAGCCGATAAAAAGAAAAGTATTATTTATTTAAGTCTTTCCGTTTACCTATTAATTATTATTATTTTTTCATTCCTCGTAATGGTGAGCCGATTAGGAGTTTATTACTTTAGTTTAATAATTACTTTGCCAACTTTAGCGATGCTTGTAAAAAAAACCAATATCAATACCGATAATATTACCCTCCAAAATAAATAAAATGACTATTAAGTTTAAAGATATTACCCGCAATACACTCTCTATTACGTTCGGGCAAGGTTTAGGATATGTTTTTAATTTTTTCTCCTTCATTTTAATTGCCAGATATTTACCTGTTGCCGAATTTGGAAAATTTTCTTTTTTTGTAGCGGCTGTCAGTATAATATCAAAGTTTATAGATTTTGGTCTCGTACCGATTGTATTCAGGGAATATTCCGTTAAAAAAGATAACAGCTTGTTAAACACGGCTTTTACCTTACGCTTCCTCTTTTTTTTTATAGTTGCCGTAATCATAAATTCAATCCTTTTAAGTTTAAATTATAATAAAAATGATATAATTTATACCAACATTTTGTTGGTTAGTATAATCATTTCTTCCAGAATTGCAAATTTCAGGGAATTATTAAATGTTCCTTTTAAATCCGATCTAAAAATGCATATCCCGATGGTTATTAATATTATAGACAATTTAATCTTTCTTATATTAGTAATCATTTTGCCGTTAATTAAAGGAGATTTATTATATCTAATTTTTATTTACGTTTTCTCTAATTTTCCCGGGTTTATTGCAATTTTGATTTTGGTCTATAAAAAGTACCAGTATAAATTAAAATTTCAGTTTACTAGAGCAAAATGGTTGTTAAAAGAATCACTTCCTTTAGCCGGATTTGTTTTGGTAATGGTTTTGTTTCAACAAGTGGATATAGTGTTGTTAAAATATTTTAGAGGGGAAAAAGATGTAGCCATATTTTCGGCTTCTCTCAGATTTATAATGCCGCTGAATATTATTCCAATGGCATTAAGTTCAACCGCTTTTCCTATTTTGATGCAAAACATTAAGAACCAATTATATATGAAAAAGATAATTGAAATAGTTAATAAATTTTTGTTTTTAACGGCAGTAATTATCAGTTTGATTTTAGTATTTAAATCGAACGATATTATTACAATTACGTTAGGAAGAAAATATTTAAATTCCATCTTCCCATTTAATTTAATGATGTTTTCACAAGTTTTTATGTTTGTTAATTTCTTTTCATTGTCGGTGTTTACCGCACATAAAAAACAAATTTGGAATTTATATTACGCTATTTTACTTTTAGCAACTAATTTTATATTTGATATTTTATTAATTCCGGACCATTTTTTTAATGGTGCTGCAGTTGCAAAATTTTTGGCAAGTTTTATAGGATTCGGATTTATAGTTTATAAAATTTATAAATTGAATTTTAATTTTTTTCTGAGAGGATATAAAGTTCTTAGTTGGATAATTATTCTTATAATTACCGGGTTTGCGCTTTCGTTTCTTCCGTGGTTCGTTTACTTTATTGTTTTTCCGGTATTTATAATTTTTTCACTAATAGTTTTTAAAATGATTAGTCTTGAAGAAATGGAAATGGTTCTCAAGTTACTAAATCGTGAAAAATGGATGCATTATGTTGAAAAATATTTTCATTAACAGGATAATTTTATGAAAAGCCCTATAATAATTATAGGAATGCACAGATCCGGGACGAGTCTAATAACAAGACTACTTGGTGAAGTTGGAGTTTTTTTCGGGAATGATTTGGAAGAAAACTATGAATCGATGTTTTTTCAGATCATTAATGAATGGATTTTAAGAAGAATCGGTGGTTCTTGGGCGTATCCGCAAGATATAAAATATTTATTGGAAAATTCTTCCCTAACAGAAAAATTAGTGAAAATATTAGAAGAAGAGTTATCATCTTATAGGTTTTATCAATATTTGGGATTAAAGAATTTAATAAATAAAAAAAGAATATTAACAGGTTTATGGGGTTGGAAAGATCCAAGAAACAGCTTTACATTACCTGTTTGGATGAAGCTTTTTAATATGGCCAAGGTTATTTATATAAAAAGAAACGGAATTGATATAGCGGCCAGTTTAGTTAAGCGGCAAGAAATGTACATAAAAAGTACTAATTCAAATCCCTTTATTAACTTTACTTTAATCCAAAAAGTTAAAAATTTGTTCAGTCCAATTGAAATACCACATTTCAATGCATTAAAATGCGTAGATATGGAAGAATCTTATAGATTGTGGGAACTATATACTCAAAATTGCGAAGAAATTTATAATCAATTATCAGCAAAAAAAATTTCTTTTCGTTATGAAGATTTACTTACAAATCCTTCTGAAATATTGAAAGAACTGTTTAGTTTTTTAGATATTTCACAGAATCATTCTTCAATAGAGAATTTAAAAAATAAAATTAATACCAAACGGAAATTTGCTTTTTTAAAAGACCCGGAATTAATTGAATTTTACCGTCTTCATCAAAACGACAAATTTATGAAAATGTTAAATTATGATAATTTAATTTGATATGAATGAAAGAAATATGAATAGTTTAGATGTGTCAATAATAATTGTAAATTATAACGGGAAAGAGTTATTAAAAAATTGTCTGGCAAGCTTGTACAAGTTTACTGAAGATTTGGACTTTGAAGTGATTTTAATTGATAATAATTCTATCGAACCGATTGAAGACGTTACGCATCCATATACAAATTTAACCTTAATAAATAATGATAAAAACCTCGGTTTTGCTGCGGCAAACAATCAAGGAATAAAACTGGCAAAAGGAAAATACATCTTATTCCTTAATAATGATACCGTGTTCATTGAAAATAGTATTAAAAAAGTATATGACTTTGCTCAATCAAAAAACGAACGTGTGTTTGTAGGTTGCCGCCTCTTAAACAACGATAATTCAATTCAAGAATCTGTAGTTGATTTTCCTTCGGTTTGGAATACGTTTACAGAGAGTTTTTTTCTGTATAAATTATTTAAAAAAAGTAAAATATTTAATAGATACTATCTGAATTATGTTGAAGTAAATAAACCTGTTGAGGTTGACTTTATTAAAGGCGCCTTTATGTTTTGTGATGCAGAACCGGTAAAAGAACTAAACGGATTTGATGAACAATTTTTTTTCTATTCGGAAGAAATGGACTTGTGTTACCGCTTTAAAGAAAAAGGAGGAAAAATATATTTTTTCCCGGATACTTCAATTGTTCATTTGGGAGGAGCAACTACCGATCAAAATTTGGAATTTAAATATATTAATCAAGCAAAGGCAAAAATACAATTTTGTAAAAAACATTTTAATTCTTTTGAATTTATTCTTGTGTTTTTCATCTTCTATTCTGGCGTTTTTATAAGAATACCCATTTATTTTTTGATTGGTATTTTAAATAGGAATAAAATGATGATTGCAAAGTCCAAATATTATCTAATGCAACTTCTGGATTCAGTTAAAAATATCAACGGTTAATTTTATGAGGATTCTTCAAATTGCATCGCAAGTACCCGTTCCGCCAACCGACGGTGGAAAATTGAGTACTTGGGGTTTAATTACAGGGTTAAGTAAATTAGGGCATTTAATAGATTTTGTGTGTTACTTAAAAAATAATGATTATGAACAATCCGTTGAATTGTTAAAACAATATACTAACCCTTATGTTTTGAAAGTTAATACTGAAAATAATTTTAAAGACGCTTTAATAAATTTATTTTCTTCCGTTCCATATAACGCTTCCAAATATATTAAAAATGAATTAAGGGAGATTGTAATATTTCTATTAAACAAAAATTCTTATGATATAATTCAAATAGAAGTTTTACATATGGGTTGGATAATTGATGAAATAAAAAAATATACAAACGCGCCTGTTATTTTGCGGCAACAGAATTTTGAAACTTCAATAATGCAAAGGTTTTACATTGAACAGAAAAACATCCCGATAAAAGTTTTTTCAAAAATACAGTATAAAAAATTTTTGAAATTTGAACCGTACATCTGTTCAAAATTTGATAAAGTTATTATGATTAGTACCGCGGATGAAGCAAAATTAAAAAAATTAAATCCTTCAATTAACAGTACTACAATTCCGTCCGGCGTAAATGCAAGTCTGTTAAATGTAAAACGTGGTAAAGAAATTCCATTTTCATTAATTCACATTGGTAGTATGGATTGGTATCCTAATTTTCACGGTTTGCAATGGTTCTTGGAAAAAGTTTACCCGCGTGTTGTTAAAAAATTTCCTGAAAGTAAATTATTCATTTATGGAGGCGGAGACACAAGCAAACTTAAAATTACCGATGAAATAAAACAAAACATTAATATAGTAGGATTTATTGATGATCTATGGGAAGAAATAT
>JALSTI010000215.1 GCA_026983795.1 Melioribacteraceae bacterium | reverse complement strand
TAGAAAATTTCGATATTAATGAATTTGATAAATTCCTTGACGGAATGAAAATTGACGAATCGTTTCCCCGCTTTGTAAAATATTGCGAAGAAAACCAATACGATATTAGAATTTTAAGCGACGGTTTGGATTATTATATCGATAATATTCTAAAACGGGAAAATTTGTTACACGTTGAACATTATACAAATAAAGTAACTTTCGATGAAAATAACAGACTGAGATGCGAATTCCCTTACACTGACGAGGAATGCAAGTTATGTGCGAATTGTAAACGCAACCATATTCTAAATAATAGCGGTGAAGAAGATTATACGGTTTATATTGGCGACGGTTGGTCGGATACATGCCCCGCTCAATTCTGTGACTTTATCTTCGCTAAAAAGTCGCTTTTGAAATATTGCGAGAAGAACAGAATTTCGTATTTCCCTTTTAATAACTTTGACGAAATTATAATACGGTTGAACGAATTAAAAAGTAAAAAGAAATTAAAAAAGAGACATCAAGCCGAGTTAAAGAGGCGCGAGGTTTTTATGCAAGGATAATTAAACTAAGGTTAAGTGATTTTTATGTCGACTATTTCCCAAACTGTATTTAAATACAGAAGTTATACGCCAATCCCGTTTTTAATTTTGATGCTCATTTTTCAAAGGGCAACTTTAACAAGCTTAATTGTCGGTTTTATTATTGCTTTAACAGGTGAAGGATTCAGATTATGGGGCGTATCTTATGCCGGAAGCGAAACAAGAACCACAGGTTCCGTTGGAGGAACTTATCTTGTAATTAGCGGTGCGTTTGCTCATGTTAGAAATCCTTTGTACCTCGGGAATATACTTTTGTATTTCGGCATCGGAGTTATGTCTATGGCTTTGTTCCCCTATTTACAAATTATTGCGTTAATCTATTTTTATATACAATACAGATTGATTATAGCCGAAGAGGAAAAATATCTTTCAAAAACATTCGGCGAAAAGTACGTAAAATATACGAAAGCGGTTGGCAGATTAATTCCAAAAGTTAAAAAATTTGAAGATCCAAGCGTTGAACAACCGGCGTTTAATTTAAAGTCGGGACTAAAATCGGAAAAAAGGTCTTTGCAAGCGTTCAGCGCCGTAACAATCATTTTAATTATTTTATTTATAATTAATAATTATAAATTTTGAAAAATAAACTTTTAATAATTGCTGGTGAAGATTCGGGTGATATGCACGGTTCTGCTCTTATAAACGAACTTAAATTAATCGATAACACTCTCGAAATATTCGGAATTGGGGGCGATAGAATGATTGCATCCGGAATGACCGCGCTTTATCATATAAAAGATATGTCTTTTTTGGGGTTTGCCGAAGTTGTTAAGCATATTCCCTTTATCAAAAGAGTTCAAAATTCATTACTAACTAAAGTTAAAGAGGAAAATATTAAAGAGGCGGTTTTAATAGATTATCCGGGATTTAATTTGAGTTTATCTAAAAAGTTGAAGAAGCTCGGCGTAAAAATAATTTATTATATTTCCCCCCAAATTTGGGCGTGGGGTAAAAACAGAATACATAAAATAAAAAAACTTGTCGACTTAATGATAGTTGTATTTCCTTTTGAAAAAAATCTGTATAAAAATGCCGGCGTAAAAGTTGAATACATTGGGCATCCGCTAATTGACCGTATTAATTCGTACCAGTTTTTATCTAAACAAGATTTATTTAGTAAATATAGTATTGACGATTCTAAAGAAATCCTTTTGATTATGCCCGGAAGCAGAAAACAAGAAATACTAAAAATATTCCCCGAAACAATAAAAGCAGCTAAAAAACTCTCGGATGAATTTAACTTCCAAACCGTTGTAGCCTGCTCGCAGAATATAGATGAGTCTCTATTAAGAAGTTTGACTAAGGTAAAAGATTTTATTGTTACAACGGATAATACTTACGATTTTTTAAAGTATGCTAAATTTGGAATAATTAAATCGGGTACGTCAACTCTGGAAGCGGGAATTTTTAAAATACCTTTTATTGTAGTATATGTTACAAATTTTTTAACATACTTAATCGGCAAAACTATAATTAAACTGGAATCAATTGCATTAGTAAATATTGTTGCCGGAGAAAAAATAGTCGACGAACTGATTCAAAACAATGTGAAGTCTGCCAAAATTTATGAAACATGTAAAACTATTTTAACAAATAAAAACAAAATGACAACAATTAAAAATAAACTGGAAAAAATTAAAAGCTTGTTGGGAAATCCCGGCGCTTCCCAAAGGGCTGCCGCTTTAATTTATAATGAGTTAAATGAAGTTAGAAAAACGCAGTAAAAGTTTTTTGCAATTTGCAGGATTATATTTATTGCCGGTACTAATAAATATTTTATGCAAAAGTTTGAAGTTTGAAATAAAAAATAAAGATGAAATTGAAAATTTACGATCTCAAAATAAAAATTATGTGCTGGCGTTTTGGCATGGAACAATGTTAATTCCTTGGTACATGCACAGAAATCAAAATGTTGGCGCATTAGTTAGTAAAAGTAAGGACGGCGATTTATTGACTGCAGTTTTGAAAAAATGGAATTATAATGTGGTCCGGGGCTCCAGCCATTCGGGAGGAAAGGAAGCTTTGAATATTCTATTGGATTTTGCAAAAGCAGGTCATCCGGTTTTAATTACACCGGACGGTCCGACAGGACCTGCCCGCAAAATGAAAGCCGGCGCGGTTGTTACCGCAAAAAAAAGTGATCTCCCTTTATTTTTGGTCGGCGTTGGAATTGAAAAAAAACACATTCTAAATAGTTGGGACAGTTTTCAAATACCCAAATTATTCAGTAAAGTTTGTGTTATATATTCCGGCCCCGTTTATATAGATAATTCGTTAACCTACGATGAAACGAATAACATTATTTCGGAATTGGAAATTAAATTGGAAAAATTACAATCAGAGGCAGAAAAGGTTTGCTAAAATTAATTAGAATTTTATTAGCGCCGACTGTTTTCATTTATTATATAGTTATTAAAGTTAGGAATTACATGTTCGATAAATCAATTTTACCGGTTGAAAAAGTCGCTTGCCGCGTTATATCAATCGGTAATTTGACGGTCGGGGGATCGGGCAAAACGCCTACTGTACTTATGGTTTCCAAACTGTTAAAAGAAACGGGCACTAAAGTAGGCGTTCTTAGTCGCGGTTACAAAAGAAGTTCCAAAGGTTATTTGTTGGTTTCCGACGGCAAAAATATTTTTGCAAACGTAGATGATGCGGGCGATGAAATTTTGCTGATTGCAAAGGAAAATAAAATTCCCGCTGCAGTTTGCGAAAAAAGAGTAATTGGCGCCGGAAAGTTTTTAAATGATGTGAACCTGGATGTAATTATTCTTGACGACGCTTACCAACACAGATGGTTATACAGGGATTTGGATATTCTGCTAATCGATCAAAGATTTTTACACAAAGTAAACAGTTTGGAACAAAGTTTATTACCGCTCGGTAATATGAGAGAACCGTTTTCTTCAATATCAAGAGCTGATTTAATTATTATTAACACTAAATTTTCCGATAAACAACCGGTTCCTTCTCAATTATTGCCTTTTTTCGAAAATAAAAATGTAGTTTGGGCAAATTACGTTCCCGCAGGTATCCTCGATGTTAAAAATGAAGAAATTTTCACTTTAAAAGATTTTGAAGGTTTGAAAGGTTTAGTGGTAAGCGGTATTGCCCGACCATATTCATTTTTGAAAATTCTGGAAGATAATAATATTGATATTTCTAACAAAATTTTGTTCAAAGATCATAAAAATTATGATTTGAATGACGTTAATGATATCAGGAAAAAATTTTACGATACGAATTCTCACTTTATTATAACTACTCAAAAAGATGCAATAAAACTAAGTAAATTTTCGGTTGAGTTGGACGATGTGGATATTTACTACTTAAAAATAGAAATGATAATCGAAGACCAAAATTTTGAGAAAATTTTGATAAACACATTAAATAACAATAAAAACAATAACGGAATGTTAAATTAGAGAGGTTAAAATGTCGAAGAAAAAAACTCCAAAGTATGTCTATTTTTTCGGTGGAAAGAAAGCCGAAGGAAGCGCAGCAATGAAAAATTTATTGGGCGGTAAAGGCGCTAATCTTGCCGAAATGGTTAATATCGGATTACCGGTTCCTGCCGGATTCACAATAACAACCGAAGTATGTACTTATTACTACAAGCATAAAAACAAATATCCTAAAGAACTAAAAAAAATGGTTTCCGATGCACTTAAAAAAGTTGAAAAAGTAATGGGTGCAAAATTCGGAGATAAAAAAGACCCTTTGTTGGTTTCCGTAAGAAGCGGCGCAAGAATATCTATGCCGGGAATGATGGATACAATTTTAAACCTTGGATTAAATGACGAAACGGTACAAGGACTTATTGCAAAAACCAATAATCCCCGCTTTGCTTATGATTCTTATAGAAGGTTTGTTCAAATGTACGGCGATGTTGTTTTAGGTCTTCAGCCGCAGGATAAAAGAGAATTGGACCCGTTTGAGGTTATAATTGATAAAAAGAAAAAAGCAAACGGCATTGAAAAAGATACCGATTTGACTGCCGAACATCTAAAAGAACTTGTGACCGAATTTAAAAAAGAAATCAAAAAGAAAACCGGTCACAGTTTTCCCGAAGATCCCGTTGAACAATTATGGGGCGCTATCGGCGCTGTCTTTGGCTCGTGGAATAATGAAAGAGCAATTGTTTACAGAAAAATAAATAATATCCCTTCCGAATGGGGTACGGCGGTTAATGTTCAATCTATGGTATTCGGAAATATGGGCGAAGATTCGGGAACCGGTGTCGCTTTTACCAGAGATCCCGCCACCGGCGAAAATGTGTTTTACGGTGAATATCTGTTTAACGCCCAAGGCGAAGATGTTGTTGCAGGCGTTAGAACTCCTCATAAAATTGCTGAACTTAAAAATGATAACCCCAAAGTTTATAAACAACTCGAAAATATTAGAAAAGCGCTTGAGAAACATTATAAAGATATGATGGATATTGAGTTTACAATTCAACAAGGAAAGTTATGGATGCTGCAAGCAAGGGTTGGAAAACGTACCGGTTTTGCCGCTATAAGAATAGCAGTGGATATGGTAAAACAAAAATTAATTTCCAAAGAAGACGCTCTTATGAGAATTGAACCCGATCAGTTAAATCAATTACTACGACCTATTTTCGATCTTTCCGAAAAGAAAAAAGCAATCGAATCCGGAAAGCTGCTGGCTAAAGGGTTAAATGCCGGACCGGGAGCAGCATCGGGCAGAGTTGCATTTACCGCAAGCGATGCAGAAAAAATGGCTGCTAAGGGAGATAAAGTTATTTTGGTTAGAATTGAAACTTCTCCGGAAGATATTAAGGGAATGAGCGTATCGGACGGTATTTTAACCGCTAAGGGTGGTATGACTTCGCATGCCGCTTTGGTTGCCCGTCAAATGGGAAAAGTGTGCGTTGCTGGCTGCGGCGCTTTGAACATCGATTATAAAGCCGGTACAATAAAAGTTGACGGAAATTCTAATACGGTGAAAGAAGGTGATTATATTTCAATAGACGGAACAACCGGTGAGGTGATAGTAGGCGAAATTAAAACCAAACCGTCTGAAGTTGTTCAGGTCTTAATTACTAAAGAACTAAACGCGAAAAAATCCCCTATTTATCAAACCTATAAAAGTTTAATGAACTGGGCCGATAACGCACGCAAACTCGGCGTTCGTACTAATGCCGATCAACCCGATCAATCCGCTAATGCAATCGCATTCGGAGCCGAAGGTATTGGACTTTGCCGTACGGAACACATGTTCTTCGGTGGAGATAGAATCCTTGCAGTAAGGGAAATGATTCTTTCCGATAC
Organism: Melioribacteraceae bacterium; assembly: GCA_026983795.1. Classification (GTDB taxonomy): domain Bacteria; phylum Bacteroidota; class Ignavibacteria; order Ignavibacteriales; family Melioribacteraceae; genus BMS3ABIN04. Next base: position 3,636 of record JALSTI010000215.1, on the reverse strand, counting down.
AACGGATGGCAGAAAAAAAGCATTAAAAAAACTGTTGCCTTTGCAAAGAAAGGACTTTGAGGGAATTTTTGAGGTGATGAACGGAAAACCTGTTACTATAAGAACTCTTGACCCGCCGCTGCATGAATTTTTACCTCACACTGTTGCTGAGCAAAAAGAGCTTGCTAATACTTTGAAAATCTCTCTCGCCAAAGTGAAAGAAAAAGTGGAATCTATGCACGAATTTAATCCGATGCTCGGGTTTAGAGGATGCAGATTGGGCGTAAGTTATCCGGAAATAACAGAAATGCAAGCCCGTGCAATATTCGAAGCTGCAATAAAAGTAGCCAAAAAAGGTATTAAAGTTAAACCTGAAATTATGATTCCTCTTGTTGCACACAAAAAAGAATTGGACCTGCAAAAAGCAATTGTAGACAGAGTTGCCGCAGAAGTATTTAAAGAAAAAGGCAAAAAGGTTAATTACCTTGTCGGAACAATGATTGAACTGCCACGCGCCGCTGTAACAGCAGACGAAATTGCAGAAACAGCAGAATTCTTTAGCTTCGGAACTAACGATCTTACTCAAACTACTTTCGGTCTTTCGCGGGACGATGCCGGGAAGTTTTTACCGACATATGTAGATATGGAAATTTTACCGAGAGACCCGTTTGAAAGCTTGGATCAGAACGGCGTTGGTAAATTGGTTGAAATGGGTACTCAGAAAGGACGTTCGACCAGGACTAATCTAAAAGTAGGAATTTGCGGTGAACACGGCGGAGAACCCGATTCGGTTGAATTTTGCCATAGAACCGGTTTGAATTATGTAAGCTGTTCACCTTTCCGTGTTCCTATAGCAAGATTGGCAGCGGCAAGAGCGGCTTTAAGAGATAAAAAGGTTGCTAAAAAAACCGGAAAGAAAAAATCATCTAAAAAAAGTAAATAATCTATTTAATTTATGTGCAACAATACCGTAGTTATTTTGTAAAATTTAAAGGTATTGTTGCACTATCATTCTGAAATTTAGTTTTTGTTTAAGTTGCTATAGGAGTTTTTATGAAACTATCTGATTTTAAATATAATTTACCAAAAAATGCAATCGCAAAATTTCCCGTTCACCCTAGAGATAAAGCAAAATTAATGGTTTTAGACAGGGAAACCGGGGAAACCGAAAATAAAATTTTTACCGATATCGTTAATTATATGTCCAGAGGCGATGTTTTAGTCGTTAACGATACCAAAGTAATGCAAGCCAGGTTATACGGACATAAAGAACGGACTAACGCTAAAATTGAAGTTTTTGTTTTGAGGGAATTGAACAGACAAGAAAATATTTGGGATGTAATTGTTGATCCGGCAAGAAAGGTACGCATAGGAAACAGAATTTATTTTAACGATAAATTATGGTGCGAAGTAATAGACAATACAACTTCGCGGGGCAGAACGGTTAGATTTAATTACGAAGGTACCGATATTTACAAGGCGATAGAAAAAATGGGACAAACTCCCCTTCCGCCTTATATTAAAAGAGATACCGTTCCGGAAGACCGGGAAGATTATCAAACTATTTTTGCTAAAATAGACGGTTCGGTTGCCGCACCGACCGCCGGGCTCCATTTTACAAAAGACCTTTTGAGGAAAATTAAGAAAAAAGGTATTAAAGTTACCTCCGTCTTACTTCATATCGGATTAGGCACTTTCAGACCCGTTGAAGTGGAAGATTTAACCAAACATAAAATGGATTCGGAGTTCTTTGAAATTACTCAAAAAGCCTCCGATACAATTAATGCCGCTATTAAAGCAAAAAAGAACGTGATTGCCGTCGGTACAAGCGTAACACGAGCTTTGGAAAGCAGCGTTACTTCGCAAGGATTTGTTAAACCAAATTATGGTTGGACGGATAAATTTATTTTTCCGCCTTACGAATTTCAAATTGTAACCAGATTAATTACAAATTTCCATCAACCGGAATCTACATTGTTAATGCTTGCTTCAGCTTTCGGCGGATATGACAATATTAAAAAAGCTTACAGAAAAGCATTGAAAGAAGGTTACAGATTCCTCAGTTATGGCGATGCAATGTTAATCAAATAATCAGTCCATTAATAACCTCCGGATTTTAATACGCTCCGGAGGTTTTTTGTTTTATTTAGATAAATTTAATTATCTTATGAAAACTTTTGTAATTATACCAGCCGCCGGAAGCGGTTCAAGAATCAATTCAAAAATTCCCAAACAATTTATTAAAGTAGCCGGAAAAGAAATTTTGGCTTATACTTTGGAAATTTTTCAGAATAATGAAAATATTGATAAAATTATTGTCGCAACTAAACCGCAATATTTTGATCTTATTACAAATCTCAAAGAAAAATATTCATTCGGTAAAATTGCCAAAATTGTTGAAGGTGGCGTTAAACGCCAAGATTCGGTATATAACGCCTTGAAAAATATTACTGCTGATAAAAACGATTTAATTATAGTGCATGATGCCGCACGACCTTTGCTTAGCCAAAGTTTGCTAAATAAAGCAATTGAAGAAGCGAAAAATTCCAGGAAAATTGTTATTGCAGTTAAAGCCCGGGATACATTGATTGAAGGAAATGATTATGTTGACGGTTATTTGGACAGAAAAAAAATCTATTATGCGCAAACGCCTCAAATTTTTTCTTTCGATATTCTTATAAATTCTATGAATAATGCTTACAAAGATAATTTTGTTGCCACCGACGAATCGATGATAGTAGAAAAATACGCCGGAAGTGTTAAAATAGTAGAAGGGGAATCGATAAATTTTAAGATTACAACAGATTCCGATTTAAAGATATTTATGAAAATAGTTGAGTAATTAAGAAGGTCCATTAACAAGCCATTCTCCTTTACAGCTTACAATCTATTAATTACAACTTTTTGGTTATTATTTCAGATGGCGTTTTAAATACCAAATTCCGCTCTGCGTTTATACGGATAAAGCTGATCTATATGATCTTTAATGATTTTCATCGGAAATTGAGAACACGGATTTACCAAATATTCATGTATTTTATGAATTTTTTACTCTATACTTTATAGATTAGAAATTATTCCTTAACAGATATCTATTGTTATTTATTTCCAATTGTTCATTTTAATTCTAAATTTAAGAGCAAAAAAGTTAAACTTTGCTAATTTTTCATCGATTAATAAATGATTTTAATATTTACATTAAATTGCATAAATTTATACCGATATAAATTCATTACTTTACAATAAATCAACAAGTAAATTTTTGCAACAATTTTGTTAGTTCGGTTGTATATTCAGATAAAAATCAATAAATTTATAAAAATATAATTGAATTAATATGTTAAACTTACTTGTAATAGTTATTCTTTCGTATTTAGTCGGCTCAATACCAAACAGCATCATTGTTTCCAAATTGGTTAAAGGTATTGATATTAGGGAACACGGAAGCGGAAATGCGGGCGGAACAAACGTAACCCGTGTTTTGGGCAAAAAATACGGACTTCTGGTTATTTTTCTTGACGCTCTTAAAGGCGCCGTTGCCGTTGTTTTAATTGCCCGTTTATATTTTGGAAACTTCCCTTTCCCAAACGCAACTCCTTTCGATGATTTTACTTTAGTTCAAATTATTGCGGGCGTTTCTGCCGTTATTGGGCATAT
>JALSTI010000214.1 GCA_026983795.1 Melioribacteraceae bacterium | reverse complement strand
TCCGGTTAATTAAACATTTTAGTTTTTAACTTTTTCAATTTTATTTAGTTTATCTAATTTATTATAATCCAGTTCGGAGCCTAAGACACTATGAGGAATTAAATATACTACAATTAATAAAACCGAGGCGAAAACTGCCCATTTGTGGGGATTTGGAGAGCGTTTATACATAAAAGCCGCAGTAAGCCAACCTATCATTGCAATTAAAGTTTTATTATCGGTCAAATCCCAACCAAACGGAACTCCCGTCCACAAAGCGCCGAAAGCAAATTTTTGAACAATTGGTCCAAGTATCATTCCGCCTAAAAATAAAAATCCGATTGTCCAATATGTTAGTTTTTTTAAATCCGATTTTTTAGAAAAATATTCCAAACCGGTTCTGGTAGATAGTAACATTGTAATAAACATAGCAAGGATATGAGGAATAAGAACCCAAAGCGGGATGTGTCCTTTGAAACGGACAACAACCATTCTATTTTGAGGAATTAAAATTTTATTATTTTGAGTATAAAGTTGTATATAATATTTCAATTTTCCGGCAGGCGGTTGATGAGGCAATGATCCCGTTAAAACACCGTTTGAATACTTCATTTCCACAGGCGTATAATTATCGTTTGTTTTGTACCTCTTGTAAAATATTTTTGCATGAAATGATTTGTCGGGAACTTTTAATGTTACCGGAAGATCGCCGCTACCTCCATGGCTCCGGAGTAATTTGTAATGGATAATCGAATTATTAAACGTTATTTCTCCGCTAACCGGATAAGTGGGACCCGTAACGCGTTGATAATATGCCGCTATTAATGTAATTACCAGAGCAATTAGCCACAATAATATTTTTGACTTCATGAATTAGCGAATAGTTAAAGCAAAATTATTTGTTGTGGCAAAATATACTTAATCTGGAAGACAAAGAAAATTAATTTCCTTTTCACAAATGAACTTTAGTAGATGCAAAATTTTTCAAGTTCGATCTATTAATTCCGGGTTACCAGTGGGAAAGAGAGTGTAACTGTTGTTCCCTTGTTCAATTCACTTTTAATATCAAGGTTACCGCCGAGCAAAACGGTTAATCTGTGTGCAATAGTAAGACCCAAGCCGGCGCCTTCATACTTTCTTTTATAACTTTCCTCTTCCACTTGTGAGAACGGGTGAAGAATTTTTTTAATATCGCTTTTGTGAATCCCGATTCCATCATCGATAATTTTGATAATTGCATTGCCGTTTTCTTTAGAAGTTTTAACAACTACTTTACCGCCTTGAGCATTATACTTTACAGCATTATCGAGAAGGACTTGCATTATTTTTCTAAACTTCTCTTCATCGGTTTTAGCAATTAATTTTGAGCTGCATAATAATATAATCGGTTGAACAAATAAATTTTTCTTACTTTTATCAAAATCGTTTGTTACATCTTTAACCAAACCGTTCAAATCAATTTCCATCAAGTCCAAATCATCCATACCCGATTCGAGAAGCGAGACCTCAACAATATTATCGACAAGCAAAAGTAATCTATCGACGCCTTCCCTTAAGTAATTTATCATTTCCAATGCCGAACTAATATTTTGGTTCATCAGATCATCTTCAAGTAATTCAGCATATCCAACAATTGCATTCAAAGGGGTTCTAACCTCGTGGGACATATTTGCCAGGAAAGTCGATTTCAATTTATTAAGTTGAATTTCCCTTTCGTATGCTTGTTTTAATCTATTCTCAATTTCAAGATGGTCCGTTATGTCGGTAAGAATAATAATAAATATTCTGTCACGGTGAATATTATCGTCTATGTAACTAACTTTACCTATAAAACTACGGCCGTTATTTTCATTTTTATAATTAAAACTCACTGTTTTGTAGTTAGAGTTCTCCATTCTAGCAATCGATTTTGTTATTTCATTGTATAAATCGCCGTTTAAATTGGGTTTTAATTTTTCATCGGTAACGCTTTCCTTTTCAATATCGAATAATTCCTGAAAAAGCTCGTTTATATTATCAATAAAAAGTTCTCCGTCGGTATTTCTTACAATAATTAAAGGATCGGAAATTTGATTTATTATCGCTTTCTGTTTTTCTTCGGAATGTTTTATATATTTATTTTTTAATATGAAATGAGTAATATCGTTTACGGTAGCAATAAAACTAACAGGTTTATCCCCGTTGTTTTTTATAACGGTAAGTTTTATTTCTTTAAACCACAATTCATTTTTTCTATTGATATCGGTAATAATTTTAGACCAATTATTTTTTTCCGCAATAGCGTTTTTTAATTCCGATAAATCATTTTTGGATAAATATTCAACTAAAACATAGGGCAGATAATTATTATAAATTTTATCCAGCCGTTTATTAAAAAAATCTTCAAAAGACCTTGAAACAAAAGTAATATAGCCGTTTTCGTCGGTTACAATAACCGACAAATTACTGTATTCAATTGCTTTGCTTAAATTGTAAACTCTTTCTTCAATTTTACTTTGTTCGCTCGGAAAGTAAATATTCAACAAACAATATTCTTTCCTCTTAATTTCCAGTTTCAGAATGTCAATCTTATATATTTTATTTGTTAATGCGTTTTTATCTTTAACTAAAATATCGGCGGTGTAATTTAAGTAAGAAGACTTTCTAAACTTTGATATTAAATCAATTATATTGGGCTCGGTAGGAATTGAGGAAAGATCGTCGCCCGGGTTAAGATTAAACTGAGATAAAAAGCTGTAATTGGAATAAACGATTTTATCTTTTTCATTAATTAAAACAAACGGCTTTGCGTTAGGTAATTCTTTTAACTTATTACCGTTTTTCTTAACGTTAAGATGCCCTTTGAATGTGTTTTTTAGTCGGTCGCCGGTAAATTTTTCATTCATGAATTATTGAAATTTTTTCTATAGTTATAGGATTGTTAGTCTCTTCTTCGAATAAGTAATTTTTCACTAAGTTAAATTTTCCTAGTTTATCTAAAAAAGTATAAACTCCGTACATTATATTTCTAAACTCTTCAAGCAATTGTTCTTCAATATCCACCGTTAAATTTTTTAACATAAGTCCATCTTTTTCATCCAAATCCGTTGTTAATTCCAAGTTGAAGATATTTTCAAACAATTGATAAAGTGCAATTATTTTGAACTCTAAGTTTTCATCTACTGTAATTACTTTATCTTTTGCAACTGATATTTGGACCAAAACCCTTTTTGAATAAGTATGAAACTTGTTTGAATTGATTAAATTAAATTTCTGTCTGTTTTCCGTATAAATTTTTTCTAAATCGAGTTCAATATAAAATTCAAAATCTTCAACTATAAAGTGAAGCAAAACCCTTTTAGGCGACGGATATTGAATATCTTTTAATTGCCATTTAATATTTGCAAGATATTGAGCCGCGGGCGAAAAAATAATTGAATCTTTTATGAAATGCTTTTCCAAATTCGAACTATGATAAGCCGATTCTACCCGACTTTTCTTGTTCGATTTTTTATAAGACCCTTTCGGATTAATATTTAATATTTTTTCTAACATACCCATTGCTCCAATTTTATTATCGAATAATTAGGAGAAATGTTGATATAATTAGAAATAAGGAAAAATAACAGGCGGGTAAAATTAATCTATTTTCAACATTTTATTGCCGAGAGCATAATCCATCATTTCGGGCGATTGAAGATTTTTTAACGCATCGACAAATTTTTGAATACGTTTAATCGATTCTTCTATTATAAAAAAATCCTCTTCATTTTCCGAAACCGATTTATTGTTCAATTCGGCTTTTAAACTTTCAACAGACATTATTAAACTGCTTAAAGGATTATTTATTTGGTGACCTATTGTACAAGCCAGTTCAACAATTGCTTTGCTATGTTCTATACTTTTTAGTTCGTTCTGCAGATTGAATATTCTCACACCGGATCTAATTCGAGCCAATAATTCTTGATTATCGACGGGTTTAACCAAAAAATCGTCTGCTCCCACATCCAAGCCGGTAACCCTGTCTTTTAACGAAGCCCTTGCCGTTAGAAGAATGTAGTAGATGGTTTTGTACTCTTCGCTTTCTTTTACCGTTTTACAAAGTTGCAAACCATCCATTACGGGCATAGTCCAATCGGCTATTATAATTTTAGGTTGAAAATCCTTAAGAATATTTAAAGCCTCTTGACCGTTTTCTACAAGTTTAACGATATAGTTATTTTTTGTTAATAACCTATTCAGAATAAATCTTGTATCCTCTTCGTCTTCAACAACTAAAACTTTATCTTCTTCCATTTTGCTTAAGCGTATTTACTTTATCAAGAAATAGATTTAAATCAGTTATCGGTTTTGTAATATAATCATCTGCCAAACTATTTTCTAAAAAATTATTTTTAGATGTGTTATTATAAGCAGAAACAAGCAAAATTGGTATACCGGAATGTTTAGTATTACTTTTGATAAATTTCGAGAGGGAAACGCCGTCTATTTTCCGATTGTTAAGATATGATTTTTTAAGATTAACATCCAAAATTATAAGATCGATATTTCCGTTTTCAAGAAACGATAAAATCTCATTTCCGTCTTCGGATTGAATAACAGGTTGATTTATTTTTTCAAAAAGGCGGGAGTAAAATTTTTGCGTAAAATAATCATCCTCAACAATTAATATACTATTTTTATTATCATTCATTATACTTAACAATTATACTTATTCTTCTGTTTGCGGCGCTGCGCGGATGTTTTGGATCTCTCAGCCTTTTATCGGCATAACCCCTTATTTCCACTATTTGCGAATCTTTAATACCATATTTAAGCAATACGCGTCGCGCGGCATTTGCTCTGTCTGCACTTAATTCGAAATTAGTATATCCCATTCCATTTCCCGGATACGGTCTGGAATCGGTATGACCTTCAATTACAATTTTATTATCCAGCTTAGATAATTGTTTGGCAATTACCGAAAGAATTTTTTTAGCATTCGGTTCCAATTTTGCAGTACCCACCTCAAAAAAATTCGCCTTATCCGATTCCATGAGCTCAATTCTTAACCCCTCGTCGGCAATTTCAAAATCCACTTGGTTTTCAAGTTCACCCAAACCTTCCGCATTTATTTTATCCATTAATTCCTTACCCATTTTAGTAAGGTTTTCTTTCTGAATTTCCTTTTTTTGAAATTCCGTTAACAGAGAAGGAGTAGCTTGGGCATTACGCCCGGGACCTTTAAAGACACTAGGACCGTTACCGGTACCGAATCCGCTCGGGTCATTGAAATAACCGGCAATATTATTTTTTACATCTTCGTTTTGAGCTAAAATCCACAACACAATAAAAAGAGCCATCAGCGCGGTAACAAAATCGGAATAGGCAACTTTCCACGCGCCGCCATGGTGAGCGTGTTTGGCTTTTTTCCCTTTTACAATTATTATCGGGGTTTCTTTATTATTCTCATTTTCCGACATTTCTATTCGCTTTTACCTCTTAAATAATTTTCCAATTCCGAGAATGTAGGACGTGCTTCCGAAACCAAGGTTCTCCTTCCAATTTCAACTGCAACAATAGGAGGATTACCTTTTGCGAATGCAATAACACACGCTTTAATAGTTTCCAAATAACGAACTTCATCTTCCATCATGTGTTCAATAAAAGTAGCTAAAGGACCTACAAAGCCGTAAGAAAGTAAAATTCCCAAAAAAGTACCGACCAGCGCCGCAGCTACGTGGTGACCAACAGCTTCTGCGCCGTCGTTAATACTGCCCATTGTTACAATAATACCAAGTACCGCAGCAACAATTCCCAATCCGGGAAATGCATCCCCTACTTTTGTAAGAAGCGAATGTACCGGTGCATTTTCGCTTTCAAAAGTTTCAATTTCTATGTCCATTAAAGCTTCAACTTCATGCGGAGGAACACCGCCGGAAAGCATCACTTTAAGAGTATCGCAAAGGAAAGCCACGGCAGTTTTATTTTTAATAAATTTTTCGTTTGCTTTAAGTATATCGCTTTCCTCCGGGTTCTCGATGTGTTTTTCTATGGCCAGAAGTCCGTCGCGCTGAGCAATTAAAAACAAATCGTACAACGATTTTAATAATTGCTGGTTATCTTCTTTGGTTGCGTGTTTAGCCCCAATAGCTTTAGGAATAACGGCAAATATTTTTTTTACGTTGTCCAAACCGGCCATTATAAGTAAACTACCCGTTGCGGCGCCGCCAATTGTTATAAATTCCGATATTTGAACAAGAACCAAAAGCTTGCCGCCAGCCATCGAAAAACCTACAACCAAACTTGCTAAAACTATTATACCGCCAATAATAATGAACATAACTTAACTACATTTGTTTTTGAAATTTGTTTTTAATGCTATGAATTTTTTGAAATATCTGATTACACTTGTATTGGGCAAATATCCAATCCGTTGGAGAATTAAAATCTTTTTCTTCTATTTCCGCGCTTAATTTAGTAAGATCGTCGTACCCCATAGTTCCGCCCGCTCCTTTAAATTCGTGAATAACGGTTTTCAATTTTCCCGACTCCTTATTTCTTATTGCCTCGGTAATTATTTTCTTTTTTTCTGGAAAAGTTTGAAGAAATATGTTTAACATTTCTTTTTTCAATTCATTTTCTTCGTTTGCAGAAAACATTTTTTTACTCTTTCCCGCTTTCGAAAAATTAACACCGAGAACTTCATTTATATTTTCGATAATTTTTTCTTCTTTTAAAGGCTTCGACAAAACTTTTTCCGCGCCGGCTTCCAAAGCGGCAATTACATTTCTTTTAGCCGTGTTTGCGCTTATAATTATAACGGGAATATTTTCAATTTCTTTTAATACTTGCTTAACTTGAAGCATCTTTATTCCATCAAAAGTAGGCATCATTAAATCAAGGAAAATCAAATCCGGTTTTGTTTCTATTGCCTTTTGTATTCCGTCCAAACCATCCGGGCTTGTGTAAACAAAAAAGCCGTATTTTTCCAAAATTCTTTTCAAAAACCCACAGATTTCATTCGAGTCGTCAACAATCAATATTTTTAATCTTTCGTTAAGCATTACGTTATTTTTTACTTTTATTAACTTTTAAATTGGTTAAATTAATTTCGATAGTGCTTTTTTGAGAAGCTTCAACTATAAATTGTTTAACTTTATTATATATTTCTTCCCGCAGTATTTTAATTTCTTTGGGTGCTTCAATTCCAATTTTTATTTGATTATCGGAAATATCTACAATTTTTATAATGATATCCGATCCGATCCTAATTTTTTCATTTTTCTTTCGTGTAAGTACAAGCATAATATTCTCTAATTTGTAACGAAAAGTTGATAGTTAATTGGATATTTTTCAACATCAAGAATTTTCTGAAATCCTTTCCTGTTTTTTTGATTAATATATATGGGGGATTTCAGGTTAACCGTAATTTTTCCGGGATCTTTATCTAACTTTACTATTCCGTAAGGTTCAAAATCCTCTTCCTGTTGATAGTCCTCTCTTAATAAATTAACAGGAAACAGAGGGAAAATAATTTCCGGCTGTTCTATTGAGGTTAACCAATAGAAAACTTCGTCTTTTTCGGAAATAAGCAAATATTTTTTTAATTCCTCAAAGCCGAGTATTCCGTCTTCAAAAATAATTATGTTTTCGTCGGTAAATTCTACTTCACCGAATTGAGATGTTTTAATTTTCATAGTCTTCTCATTTTTTTAATATAATTATGTCAACACGTCTGTTAAGCGCTCTTCCTTCCGGAGTATCGTTGCTGGCAACAGGTTTATATTCGGAATAACCAACAATAGAGACTTTATCCGGGGGAAGTCCTTCGGTGTTCATTAAATAATATGCTGTATTTGTTGCTCTTGCAACAGACAAATGCCAGTTAGAAGGATACTCTTTGTTTTTAATTGGAATATTATCAGTATGACCTTCTATACGAATATCGTTGGGTACATTTATTAATACCTGAGAGATTTTATGTAATATACCTAAAGATTTTTTATTCAACTCTGCTTTGCCCGTACTAAACAAGATATTATCTAAAATTCTAATTGTAATTCCGCGTTCATTTTCAATTAACTTTACGTTATTGCCGTATCCGTTTTCATTAATAATTTCTTGTAATGATTCACGAAGCGATTTATTTATTGCCAAAGGATTCTTCATCAAATTATTTTGTTTAAGCAAATTCTCAACTTGTTTTTTAGACCCAAAAACATTTGTAACCGCACTCATCATTTTTTCGTATTTAGAAACATCAACGTTTGATATTGTATAAAGTATAATAAACAGACCTAACAACAGAGTTATTAAATCTGCATAAGTAATTAAGTATCTATCCTTATCATGATCTTCAGCAAATCCGGTTTCGTCTATTTTTAAGCGGCTATTCCGAATATTTTTTGTTCTTTTTGTGGCAGAAGACTCATGAGCCGGGATTTTATCAGCGAGGGGATTTCTCCACTCTGGATTGCCAATACCCCTTCTAGCGATACTTCCATCATATGTTTTTCTTCCATATGGCATTGTTTTAATCTATCCGCAATTGGTAACCAAATAATATTTGCACTAAATATTCCCCATAAAGTAGCTATAAAAGCCGAAGCTATATTATGAATAAGTTCTTCGGGATTATTGCCTGCCGAAGCCAACGTCATAATTAATCCCATAACCGTTCCAATAATTCCCATTGTAGGGGCATAACCTCCCATTTTGGTAAAAACAAAAATATTCGAATAGTGCCTGTCCTGCATTGCTTTAATTTCAGCCAGCGCCAAACTTTCCAAAGAGTCAATATCGGTTCCGTCCAAAGCAAAACGAATCATTTTTTGCGGGAATATATATTTTAATCTTTTTAAGTCATTTTCAACCGATAAAAGTCCTTCCCTTCTTGCTTTAATTGCTATATAAACAAATCCGTCAATTAATTTATTTAAATCGTATTTTTTTGGGAAATAAGCAATTTTAATTAATTTAAAAACTTTTATAAATTTATCTAATCCAAAACCAATAATAGTTGCGGCAAACGTTCCCCCAAAAACGATAATCATCGCAGGCAATAAAAACAGTGCATTAAAGGAACCACCCTCAAGAAAGTATGCTCCGAATATCGAAATCAATCCCAGTATTAAACCATAGATACTTCCTTTATTTCGAAACATTATAAGTAATCCAATAGTGATCTTGGTAAAATCATTGATGAAATTTTGTATCCGGCATCAAGACTGAATTGAGCGCTTTCCAAGTCGGTTAACGCTTTTGCCATATCAACGTCATTTTCGGTAGATAATAAATTAACCAACTCAAATTTTTGATTTTGAAGCAAGTCTAACGAACTGTTGAGCCGGTTGCTAATATTCCCCGCTTCCGATAGTTGATTTAATACATGCTGATTAAAGTCATTAACAATCTGCATTTGGGTCTGATTAGGCTTTTCGCCATTTAAAAGTTTATTCTTAATTGATAAAAGAGTATTAAAAATATCCGCTTTTTGACTTAACGACGTTACGAAATTTGTCGCGCCGGATTTCTCTTTAAGGGTATCAAAATCTATAACCAAATTTATTTTATTATCCGGCAGACTTATTTTTATATCTTTCGGATCTTGACCGGCAACGGATATTAATTCTCCC
>JALSTI010000213.1 GCA_026983795.1 Melioribacteraceae bacterium | reverse complement strand
TTAAGATTATATTCTTTGAACATAAACATTTCCGGAGACCAGAGACATGATTGAATTTCATCAACAATTACAGGAATATCTTCTTCTTTACAAATCTTATAAACATTTTGTAAGTATTGTTTGTTTAATGTAATGCCGCCATAGTTCATTAGAATGATTTCATGGAAGAAACCTGCAACTTTATAATTGCTATTTTCAAACTTGTTAACATTTTCCAAAAAATCTTGTAGATCATTAATCTTTAATTGTTGCACCTTGAAAATATTATTAGCTTCCAAAGCGGAATAAAAGTCCGGCCACATATCCCGAAGAATTTGTGTTAAAATTGTTGTCCCGTGGTAGTTGGCATCTTTTCCCCCATCATTATCAGCTACTACAAAAAAGACCGGTATTTTTCCAAAGTATTTAGGTTGGGGGTAATTTTTATCTAATTTATAAAACCGTGCTAACATCATTTTTAATGCAGCTTCTACCGCAAGACTTCCTGTTTGAAGATTTAGTACTTTATTAATAATTCTTTCATCTGATGATGAAAGTACTTCTTGAAGTTTTTCTTTATCACCTTTAACAATTCCGTTAGCGATACGGATAAGTTCGGTTTCCAGCAAACGTGTTATGTGGCCTCTTGTGTTGTTGTGAGTTGCATTGGTGATTCCCAGTTTTCTTGCATTTTCAATTAATTTGTATCCCGGAAAACTATGTCCAAGTGGTGTATGGTAATGTTCGCTCTTTGTAGTAAGATATACTTTCCCGCTTTCTCCGATTCTTATAAAACCCATGGCAGAAAGTGGAGCCATTTCTGTTGATGTAGCATTTTTGAAAGCGTTTGTAGCCGCACCGGGTGAAGAGTTATCAAAACTATCGGTAACTTTTTTGCCAGCCATTTCGATTAAATCATCAATTTTTTTTGAAAATGATTCAGGGAAAAAATCTACTTTTTCGTTTGCTATCTGTAAATAGATGTCACTATCTTGATCTTCGAGAACTGCTTTTGCTTTACATACAGCTTCGATATATTCTTTCCCAACTAAATCGCTTAACGACAATTGAAAGTTTTTAATTTTCACATTATTCATTTATTCTTACTCCATAAAAATTTATTCAAAATATTTCATATAATTACTGTTTCTATATTCAGTATTCCGGCAACTTTTTTAAGTTTGTTAGCAAGTTTTCCGTAAGCACCAACCATGTGATGAGACGGACCTTGTAAACACCATGCATTAGCAAATTCTGAAACGGAGCCCTTGTTGTATTTAAATAACATCTGCGGTGCAACAATATTTCTTGCTTTCATCGGAAGTGATTCCCCTTCGGCTATAATCATTCTCCAACTGCCTTTGCCGTTTGGTATAAGGGACATAACTGTAAACTCACCTGTTTTATAAGCATATTCAAAAGAAGCACCAAAGCCGTTTACGCCAGTATAATAAATGCTTGGTAATATTTTTACCTCTTTAGGATTACCGGCAAGTGCAGGATTGCCATGTCCGTCGTGTGAAAGCATCATAACATCTTTGTTAAAATCCATCATATAATTTTCCAAAAATGTAGCATGTCCGGTAAGGTTTTGCATAATTAACATTGCTGAAGCTTGTGCAACATCTGCTTCGCAAGTGTAGGGTATTCCCATTGCAGTTAGACGTGAAGAACCATAAGAAGGAACAACACCCACCCTCGTATCGTTTAACCATGTTTGGTCTAGTACCGCTAAAGCGTCCATGTCATGTTTTTTTACAAGCTTTTCCAGAGCCAAAGCGAGAGCAAAAGATTTATCCAATGCCGGAGAGGGAACATTAACTAAACCGTATTTTTCTTTTTCTTCTTTAATAAGCTCTTGAATTTCTATAGTTTCAATCGAATCTGTAGTAGCGGCAACTTCATCATGTTCAATTGGCCAAACTACCGGGCCTATTTTATTTCTAAGGGAAAGAGTATCAACCATTAGATCTGTCATTCCTTCATAAGGATGACCAATTGTACCGATTCGTGAATTTCTAAGATTGTGAACGGTTTTTGCGGCTTCAATATGTTCTTGTAATTCCTCTAGCATATTTTGGTCTTCGATATGCCCTGTTAAAATCGAAAATGAACGCTCTGTTCTTAAAAGTGAACCTGTTACTTCGGATAGCCCGGCCATACCGGAATTAAGCATAATAAGGTCAAAGTCAGCATCTTCCGGATATGTATTTATCATTTGAGTATTTAAAACAAGAATAGGAGTGTTTGTAGCTAAAAGTGTTCTTAAAGGTACAAGTCCTTTCTGATAAGCAAGTTCAACAAAAATGATAAGGCTAACATTGCTGGAATTAAATAGCTTTGCAGCTTTGTAAGCTTCATCTTCATTTTCAACAAATCCCGGATTAATTACTTCCGCATAATTTTCAATAACCGCCGCAATCCTATTTGTTGCTGCCTGAGCTTTTGGGCGGATATGAGCTGTTTTGTTCCATTCATCTTCTAAAAGAGCGGTTACCAGTAACCCTACTCTTGCTTTATTTAATATATTACTACTCATAATTAATATTCCTTTATGAATTATTTTTTAAATATTTAATGGCTTCATCAGCTGTTAAATTATCATGAACTATTCCTTTTAATGCTTTAGTCATTTCAAAAGGTTTTTCATGATGAATAATAGCTCGACCGTAAACTATTCCAGCAGCACCTTGTTTTATTAGAGCTTCTGTTCGTTCCAAAATTTCTTTATCGGAAACCACACCACCACCGCGAGCTAAAACAGGAATATCTCCGGCAATTTCTATTACATTATGATAATCATTAGGGTCATCAGTAGGGTCAGCTTTAATAATATCAGCACCCAATTCAACCGCTAGCCTAACTAGTGCAACCAAGTCCTCCGTTTTACCATCTACCATATAACCTCCGGCAACTTCATTCGGTTTAAATACCAAAGGTTCAATCATCATTGGCATTGAATATTTTTCTGCTTCAACTTTAAGTTTCATAATATTTTGAATACAATGATCCGTAACTTCCGGAGCACCAGGTATTTTAAAAAGATTTACAACAATACATGCAGCATCCATTTTTACGGCTTGTTCGGCCGCATTTTCTAACATACGAGCAAACAAATGTTTGGGTAGTTTATTCCCATATACATTGGCAGTATCGGTTCTCATGACAAGTGCAGGTTTTTGTTTCCCAGGTATGGATTGTAAATGACGGGCATTTCCCACAGGTAACTGAATTGCATCAGGATTAGCTTTAACCAGTATTTCTATTGCTGCTTGAATATTTTTTATTCCATTTAGAAACTTATAAACATTAAAATTTCCATGATCAATTGCTACATCAAAACATTTGTTGGATTTAGAATTAAATAGTCGGTTAAGTCTGAATGATTTCATTTGTACTCCGTTATATTTTTAATTACCAGAAAATAATATATATGGTTATGTATATACTTGTCATTATGAATGCCCAAAAGGAAATCTTTTTGTAAAAAGGATAATTGTTAATTTCATGTTCCGAAAAATTACGCATCGAATATTTCCAAATGTACTCTTCGGAAGAAGACAAGGTAGTATCTTTTGTTATGAGAGATAAAAAAATTAATAATAGACTAATAATTATAAGAACAATTCCCGAAAAATTAAAAACGTTCATCCCAATATTCAATGTTCGGAGTAAGTATGGCATAAAGAACATTGGTAATGAAAGTAACATAACCCAAAAAGCTGCTTTATTGGTTACTTTTTTAGAAAGTACACCGGCTGTAAATACAACTATTGAAGGAATTGCAATAAAAACAAGACACTCTTGAAAGTAAGAAAAGATATGTCCGAACTTAAGAACTACCGGTGCCCACAATCCACCAATAATAAGAACAACAACACTTGTCATTCTTCCGGCTTTAATCATTTGTGCTGTGGTAGAATCTTTTTTTATATATCTGGAATAAATATCATAGGTAAATATTGTGGAAGTAGCATTAATAATGCCTTCTATTGTTGACATAATAGCACCAACCAATCCGGCAAATACCAACCCTTTCATTCCCGTAGGGATTAAATGAGTAACAACGTAAGGATAAGCTTCGTCGTTAGGTAAATTAGGATTAAGTGCAAAAGCAATTAAGCCAGGAAAAACATCTGCAAAAGCAATAATAACATACAAAAAGCCGGCAAGAATAATTCCCATTTTTGCATGCCATTCGTTTTTAGCACCCAGTACCGATTGGTTAATTGTTTGATTTGTACCGAAGTACCATAGATTTGTAGATAGAGCCAAAACTACAATACCTGGCCAAGGCAAGATGGGATGATCTGCAGGTAAAATTAAATGGGAACGAGATCCGGTTCCAATAATTGCATCGAAACCGCCCGGAACATGCTGCAAGCCTAAAAAGAAAACAAGCAAGCCACCGCCAAGTAAAACAATTGATTGAAAAAACTGCGTCCAAGCAACTGAGGCCATTCCTCCGTAGATTGTCATTAGTCCCGCTATAATTGTTAAAGACCAAATTGCCGAATAAAGATTAATTCCAAAAATAACATTTAAAACAAATCCGCCGGAAAAAATTACACCGGAGAGATAAATAAATACGAATGTTAGTAATGTTATAATTGCAAATAAAGTTCTTACTTTACCATCATATCTTTTTTCTAAAAATTGAGGCATTGTTATAATTTTTTTTCTTAGGTAAAGAGGAACGAAAATTAAAATTAACACTAATAAAGCCGGTGCATTTGCCCATTCCCAGTTGGCAACAGCTAAACCATGGTTGTAGGCAAATCCAACTGTTCCTAAAAACTGCTCGGAGCTAATACCGTTTGCTAATATTGCAAAGCCAATTACAAACCATGGAAGTTTGTTATGCGAAATAAAAAAATCTTCGGCACTCTCTTTCTTTTTTCTGCCTGCCCAAAAACCTATAAAAAGCAATATAATTATATATAATGAGAAGATTGCAATATCTAAAAATGATAAGTTGTGCATTCAATTGGCTCCGTAACTCAATATTTTAAAGTTAACTCCACAAAGATCTATTTAATTTGTACAATGATTTATATTTTTCATAAACTTGTTGATAAACCGCGTTGTTTATTTTCTGTGGTTTGAAGATTTGATCAACTTTTACGGTTTTTCTTGTGCCGTCATAAATATCATTAAAAACGCCGCTTCCAATTCCTGCTAAAATTGCAGCACCCAGAGAGGGAGCTTCTTTAATTTGCATTGAAATGGTAGGAATATTCAGCATGTCGGCTTTAATTTGATTCCATAATTTACTTTTGGCTCCTCCACCAAGAACACGAATTTCCTTTATGGAATAACCCATTTGCTCCAGAGACTCTATATTAGCTTTAATAATACATGCAACAGATTCCATAATTGCACGAACAAAATGTCCTTTGGTCATATTTAAACTTATCCCCGCAAATATACCTTTTGCATTAAGATCAAATTCAGGGGAGCCTGTTCCCATTAAATGGGGGAGTATTGTTAGTCCCTCTGAACCGGGCGGAATGTTATCTGCTAATGAAGTTAAAATGTCATAAACATCTTTGTTCTCATTTGCAGCTTGTTGAATTTCTTCTTTTGAAAAATTATCTTTGAACCATTTTAAAGTCATTCCGGCAGTTTGACCATAAGGTTGGATAAAATATTTATTTTTAACTGCATGGCATTGACAGGGTAAATTAAGTTTCTTATCAATAACAGGTTTATCCAGTGTTACACACATTGCCATAGCTCCGCCGGTTGTTTCGGTAATTATACCTTGTTCAATATTGCCAGCTCCAATAGCTCCGGCAGCATGATCGTAAGCACCTGTAACAATAAAAGTGGATTCATTTAAGCCGGTTAATGCAGCAGCTTTTTGTGTAACTGTTCCCACCTTTTTTCCAGACGGAAGAATATCCGGAAGCAGCTTGGAGGAGATACCGAGATATCTAAGCATCTCATCCCACCATTCTTTTTTATTTATATCGAAATAAAGAGTTGAGGAGGACAGGGATTCTTCAGTGAAAAATTTTCCTGTTAGTTTATAAATAAGATAATCTTCCAATAATAAAAATTTATGAGTCCTATCGAAAAGTTCCGGTTCATGATTTTTAAACCAAAGAATTTTTGTAGCTGGCCACATAGGAATAACTTCCGGTTGACCGGTAATTTGGTAAATTTTATTATTGCCGAAGTCTTTTTCGATTTGCTTAGCTTCAACAGCAGAACGGTTATCCATCCAAACAATAGCGTTTCTGAGAGGTCCTCCGTTTTTATCAACCGGTATTAGTGTTTCTCCTTGCGAAGAAAAGGCTAAAGCAACAATTTGTTTATCAGTAATATTGCTTTTTATTAAAAGTTCTTTTATTATCTTTTGTGTTGAAAGCCAATATAATTCCGCTTCCAATTCACATATATCATTCCCATTGGTTCTAAGTTGATATTCAACAGCGGTTGTAGAAAGAATATTTCCTTGTTCATCTAAAATTATTCCTTTTAACGCAGTTGTTCCAATGTCAAGTCCGATGAGATATTTTTTATTCATATAAATGGGTTTTAACTAAAGTTATCTTAAAAGAATCATTTTTTTTGTTGCTATATTTGCATTTGATTTTAATCGATAAATGTATGTTCCGCTGGATACTGAATTTCCATTTGAATTTTTACCTTCCCAAATTATTGAATGCTTTCCTTTTTGATAAAATTTGTTATCAATCAAACTAATAATTTTCCGTCCTAATGTATCGTAAATTTCTAAAGAAATATTTCCGGTATTCGGGATAGAAAATTTTATTTCGGTAGTAGGGTTAAAAGGATTGGGAAAGTTCTGAAATAATTCAAATGAATCTCCGATGTTTTTTTTAGTTTTTACGCTCGTTGCTTTTCTTACGGCAACTACTCTATCAACATGAATGTAATTAGCTCCGTTTCCTACACTGAACCAAATATCACTACCGGTTTGATAAGTAATGGGCATGTTAGGAAATTCAAATACATGATATTTCCCATCTTTCATTATTCTGACTGTGGGACTAATGTGATCGTAAGGATAAACGCCCATGTTGAAAGCTGTAGTATTGTTGTTAGCTCCGGATTTAACATCTGCTTTAACATAAGCATATAACGTCCAAGTACTTCCCGGTGGTAACATATCAAGCTTCATGCTAATTGCCCATTCTTCATTATCCAGAAAAGCAACTCCGTTATCGGAAGCTGATGTATCTTCTCTGAGTTCGGCACCGCAGCAGATTGAAAAATCCATATCTTGAAAATCAATCCATTCATCTCCGTCGTTAACAATATCGGGTTTAACAGGATTTTTGCGATTGATATTCATAGCGGCAAATAAGGCATCTATTGAAGCATCTTCTGCATAGTCTGAAATACTTGCTTCGGCAATGTATTGGTTAAATCTGGCTCTTCTACCGGAATCGTGCATCCATGTAATTCCATTTTCTTCGGCTTCAGCTTTGTACATATGTTCTCGTAAAAGAATTGTCATATCTACGCCAATGCGTACTTCGTGAACATGTTTAGCATAATCTCCACTTGCGGCTGCATCTGCGGCAATCATTAAAGCGTCGGCTTGTTTGATAAAATTGAGATTTAAATATTTAGCCGTTATTCTTTGTTTGCTACTAATTCTATCATTTGTATTTACAACGGATTGTTGTAATAAATCAATGTATTGTTTGATGTAGGTTGATGCGGGTCCATAATAACCATCACAAAATTCATTAATTAGAGAATGATAATCTTGATTTGGATTCCACAATAACCTTGCTGCAACCCAAGCACGCAAATCGGCAAATTCCGCTCCTTCGGTATTATAAGCACCTTGTCCGAAATATGATTTAATTGCAGGAAGTGTAGAAAAATATTTTATATTTTGAAACATAGGATAAATATTTGGTAACGGTTGGAGGTAATTTTGAAAATTTGTATTGTAATCCCACACAGCAAGAGATGAAGCAATATTATTCCATCCGGTAAAAGCATCGTGTGCTTCTTTATTGTGAAGATTATTGTTATATGGGAATCCGAAATTAGCTTCAATAGGTGCCATTTCTACCATTACATATTCGGGAACGGTTAAACCTGTTGGCGGTTTAAAACTCCACTGATATGCATAAGTACTTAAATGAGCATTCGGACGAGTTTGTCTTATGCGAGCTGCAACATCAGAAACCATATCAATAACCGGTGCCGAAAGTGCATTCCCGTGAGATTCTGCAAATGCTTTGCTTTCAGTATCAGGGGTCCAACCGTTATCTTCTTGAGAGAATGAAAACCAATATTTGTTACTTTCGGTGTTTAATAAATTATTATAATAATTAGTTGCTTGTGTTCGGACAGCTTCTTCCATCATCTTTATTTGACCGCCCGAATGATAGTTCTCACTTACAATGTCGTGAAAATTAGCACCTCCGGCAGGTCCATCCTGCGACCAAGTGTTTATATCAGGATCGAAATCTGTAAATTGACGATGTGTTCCCCAACGGTTCCCGTTAAGGCGGTTGTGTGCTCTGTAATAACCGTCTTCAGAATCGCGGCTAAATATTTCCCTGTAACTGAAACGAGGATTTTGCAAATTATTTGTTTGCGGCACAGTTAATTTACTATGAGAAGGGGTTACAGTAAATTCAGGCGAAAACCATCTGATTCCAAAATAATAATCGAGGAAATAATACACACCGTACATTGTACCACGTTCTATATTGCCGGTGATATAAATATTATTGTCCTTAGTTAAGATTCTAAATCCGTCTCCTTTTATTGAATCGAATTTAATATCATCACTAACGGAGTTTGTAAAAGGATTATTTTTACCGATAATTATTTTGGGTCCGCTAAAATTATCATCCGTTATAACAGGAAAATTTACTCCGGCCATTGCATTTAGCCATTGCCCTAATTCTTGTGCAGCATGTTCAACAATTGTGTTTTCACTTGTACCGTAAAAAATGGAATAAAAAGTTTGTCCGTTTTCTGCTAAAACAATGTTATCATTTGTATCGTTGTTTATTCGTATCAAAACAGTATCACTTACTGAAGTTCCTTCAACGTCTTTAACTTCACAATAAATTTTATTGTTATTATCATCTTCGTCTAATGCCTCTGTTATATAAATACTATCGGTTGCGCCACTAACAAGAGAGTTATTGCGATACCATTGATATAAAAGGGGATTAACACCAATTGCTTTTATTGAAAACAAAGCAGTTTCTCCAGCATGTTTATATTGAGATTGAGGTTGTTGAATTATTCTAGGAGGTTCTTTCCCAGAATAAACTTCAATTTGTCTGCAAGTTGAAACGTAAGAACCCCACCAATTTCCGTTATCGGTTCTAACTTGACCGAGAACGCGCACACCTTTTATATTTCCGAAATAACCTTCAAAAATAAATCTTGTATCGGAGACTTCGGCTCCTTCGTTTTCTTTTGTATTTGTATAGTAAATGTATTCCGGTCTTGGTTGAATATTAGAGTTTACCCATGTAGTTCCGTCTAGTGTAATTTGCAGATGAAAGTTCTTTGTAAACGCACCGTCGCTTAAACCATCACCATCAAAAGGGCCGTGAACATAAATTATACGTTTAATTTCATTTTGAGAATCGTTCCAACTAATCCCTGCCGCTTCCCATGCATTTGCCGTATCACCATCATCTTTTATGCCGGTTCTATTAAGCCAAATAACCGAA
>JALSTI010000212.1 GCA_026983795.1 Melioribacteraceae bacterium | reverse complement strand
GCAGAAAAAAATGCTTTCGATCCGGAAACTGCCGGAATATTGGCAAAATTCCGTGAGCATGCGGTTTCGGCAATATCAAAAGCACAATCTATTAAAGAACTCCAAGAGAAAAATGAAGAAATTATCAGAACTCAAGAGCAACTTGTAACTCAGCAAAAGCTGGCTTCTCTTGGCGCATTAACTGCGGGAATTGCTCATGAAATTAAAAACCCGCTTAACTTTGTAAATAATTTTGCTGAAATCTCTAAAGAAATGTTAGATGAATTAAGTCAATATATCGAAACGGAGAAGAAGAATATCGCTTCCGGTAAATATTCCGAAATAAAGGAATTAATAAATGATTTAAAATTAAATTTTATGCAAATAAATAAACACGGAGACAGAGCCGACAGTATAATTAAAGGAATGCTTCTCCATTCAAGAGGAAAATCGGAGGAAAAATTAAAGACAAATTTGAATAGTTTGCTGGATCAATATTTAATGTTAGCTTATCACGGCATGAGGGCGCAGGACAAGGAATTCAATATTTCTATCGATAAAAATTATGACGAATCAATCGGTGAGATTAATTTAATTCCCCAAGATATGAGCAGAGTTTTCTTAAACTTGATTAACAACGCGTGTTACGCTGTAGATGAAAAATATAAGAGTAACGGAAAAGATTTTAAACCGCAGTTGATTGTAACTACTAAAAACTTAAAAGATAAAGTGGAAATTCGTATTAAAGATAACGGTAACGGAATTCCGGCTGAAATAAGCGGGAAGTTGTTCGATCCATTTTTTACTACAAAACCTTCCGGTAAAGGTACGGGACTTGGTCTTTCGCTCAGTTATGACATAATTGTAAAAGGTCATAACGGAGAAATAAATTATGATAGTAAGAAAGGTGAATTTACCGAGTTTGTTATAACTCTGCCAAAAAATTAAAATTAGATATTCTGAAAGGAAAACAAAATGAGATTAATGGTAGTAGATGACGAAAGCGATATTCAGTTTTTGTTTCGACAAAAATTTAGGAAGGAAATCAAATCGGGTGAAATGCAAATTAGTTTTGCACTTAGCGGACAGTCAGCTCTACAAATTATTGAAGAACTTGAAAACCGCTCGGAATACTTTATCCTAACCGATATAAATATGCCCGGTATGACGGGAATCGAATTGCTAAAAAAGGTCAAGGCAAAATATCCCGATCAGAAAGTAATTGTTATTACGGCATACGGCGATGAGGAAAATTATAATTTAGCTAAAAAATACGGAGCAGACGATTACTTTACAAAACCATTAAAATTTAATCAATTAAAAGAAAAGTTAAATTATATAAATTCGGCTTAGGAGAATAAAAGAATGGCTCAAGCTCAAATTCTTGTCGTTGATGATGAACCGGATCTTGAATTTCTTATTCTGCAAAAATTCAGAAAAAAAATAAATGCAAAAGAATACCGGTTTCATTTTGCACAAAATGGCGAAGAAGCTTTGGAGAAGCTGAAAAATAATGCTTCGATAAACTTGATATTAACAGATATAAATATGCCTGTTATGGACGGACTAACGCTTCTTTCAAGAATAAATGAACTCGGTAATCGTTTATTGCGTTCGGTAATAGTTTCCGCCTACGGAGATATGGAAAATATTAGAATTGCAATGAATAGAGGCGCATACGATTTTATTACTAAACCAATTAATCTGTCCGACTTGGAAATAACAATTGAAAAGTCATTAAGAGAAATTGAATTGTATCAGCAGGCAATTACTTCCAGAGAAAGATTAATAGCATTACACCAAGAGTTGGATATTGCAAGGAAAATTCAGACTTCAATACTTCCAAAAACTTTTCCTAATCGTGATGAGTTTGACATTTTTGCGGAAATGATAACGGCTAAGAAGGTCGGCGGTGATCTTTACGATTTTTTCTTCCTTGATAAAAATAGACTTGCGGTAATAATCGGAGATGTTTCCGGGAAAGGAATTGCAGCCGCAATGTTGATGGCTGTCTGCAAAACTTTATTGAAAGCTACCGCTTACAAAGGTATTCCGGCAGATGATGTTTTAAGCGAAGTAAAC
>JALSTI010000211.1 GCA_026983795.1 Melioribacteraceae bacterium | reverse complement strand
ATTTGGAAATAATAAAAAAATCGGAATTGGTTTAGTTAAAAAGAATAAAGACATTTACGATTCTAAAATTAAATTGATAAATGAAAATAATAATCAAGAATATTTTGCATTTGTAAAAAAACTGCCGATGAAGTTATGAAAATTTATACTAAAACCGGCGATAAGGGCACTACATCTTTATTTGGTGGGAAACGGGTTTCTAAAAGCGAATCCAGGATTTCAGCCTACGGAACTGTTGATGAACTGAACGCTTCAATTGGCGTTATACTCTCGGAAAACGTTGATGTACAAACAAAAGAAATTCTTATTAAAGTACAAAACCAATTATTTACACTTGGAAGCGATTTGGCTACGCCGTTAAACGAATCAAAAATTAGAATCGAATTACCGAGAGTAAAAAAAGAAATGACTTTATTTCTTGAGAAATCTATTGATAAAATTGAAAGCGGATTACCGGAATTAAAAAATTTTATTCTGCCGGGCGGAATAAAATCTGCGGCACTTTTACATTTTTCCAGAACGGTTTGCAGAAGAGCCGAAAGGAATGTTGTTGAACTTATGGCAAGGGAACAGATTAATACTGAAATTGTTAAATATCTGAATAGATTATCCGATCTGTTGTTTTCCTTAGCAAGGTATGAAAATATGGTGAATGATGAACCGGAAGAAGAGTGGTATCCGTAAACCTGCTATATCAAAAATGCCCACAAAGTTTGGGGGTGAAATTGGCTTCGACGGAGATATTTGTTCTTTGAACTGCGCACCGTGTTCCCCGAAGACACGTTAAACGTCGGGATAAAGTCGAGACGACGACTATAACTACGCACTTGCTGCCTAATTAAATGGCAGCCGTTCTCCTGATCTGTGCATGCTGGGAGAAGGAAGAACGCCGTAACAGTATGCTAGCCGAATCGATTGCTTGGGTAGAGGAGGCGAAACTTTTACCAAGCTAGTCCGTTTATACCATGCCTGTTTGGGATAAACGGATGAAATTAAAATAATAGGCTATGTGTGTAGACGTTCACTGAAGGGTATCTTCGGACGCGGGTTCGACTCCCGCCACCTCCACTCAATTTTAAGTTAAGCCAAATCGAAATTAAATCCATCAAAATAATTATTTGATAATTATAAAAAAAATCTTCAAAAAATATACTAATTATTTGAAATTAAACTTTAAAATTATTATTATGCATTGTCTTTTCCGGTTAATGTATTCTTAATATTTTTCTACCTCTTCCGATAATGATAAAGGGCTTTTTCCATTTAATCATAAGAAATAAGTGAATACAACTCAACTAATATATATTGCACTAATCATTTTTATAATTGTAATTTATGTTACCCTTAACAAAACATTGTTTAAGAAAAAACAAAAACGTTATAAAACCCAAGAAGAAATTTTAGCCGAGCTATCTTTGAGTATTGAGCTGAATCCTAAAGACCATTTGGCCCTTTATGAAAGAGGGAAAATTAAGTTGAAATTAGGAAAACAAAAAGAATCGATTAAGGATTTTAAAAAGGCATTTCAGTTGGGGAATAAAGATGCGAAAGAAATACTCAAAAAGATTGATCCGGATTTAATTAAAGATAAAAGTCAAAATGAAAACCAAACTGAATCTACTTTGCTTGACGTAAGCAATAAAGACGACTATGTAAAAAAGTCCCTTGCGGATTTTGATAAATTGATTAATTCCAATCCGTCTAATTCTGTAGCTTACCTGATGAGAGGAGACCTTAAGGAGATTAACGATGATCTTACCGGTGCACTGCTCGATTTTTCCGAAGCTATTAAAATTAAACATGATTATGTAGAAGCATACTTGAGAAGAGGAAAATTAAAATTAAAACTCTTAGATAAAAAAGGAGCTTGTAAAGATTTTAATAAGGCATTGGAGTTAGGCCACCCGCAGGCCCGAAAATTTATTGATAAATATTGTGTATAGTAAAAAATTATAAAGTTCTTTCAAGTAAAACATAAACGTTCCAAACAAATCAATATGTGATTGGTCTCTAAAATATTTTTCTCCACTTGTTCTTCTTTTTTGTTTGCCTTTTCTTGTATTATTCACCTAATTTACGCAACATTCAGCCTATTTTTATTGCATCGTATTTGCTAATAGCTTAAATTTCAGTTTCTTATGAAAAAAATTAGCTTCACAAAAATGGTTGCGGCGGGAAATGATTTCATTTTAATAGATAAAGTGTTCAATCCGGAATTTATTCCGTCCAATAAGTTAATACAGCAATTCTGCGATAGAAGATTTGGTATTGGCGCCGATGGCGTTTTAATTTTTGATAAAAGTAAAATATATGATTTTAGTATGGATTATTTCAATGCGGATGGAACTACCGGAGCCCTTTGCGGTAACGGTGCAAGATGTGTACTTAAATATGCTGCAATTAATAAAAAGGTGAAGACCGATAATATCTTATTCGAATTTCACGGTGAAAAATATTCAGGTTTAATTCTTAATGATGGTTTGGTAACTTTCAATCTGAATAAACCCAAAGAAATTAAGTTAGATATGCGTATGGTTATAGACGGCAAAGATTTTGTTGTTAACTATGTTGATGTAGGAACGCCTCATGTTGTTATTGTTGTAAATGAAATAAAAGACTTGTTTGATTTCGATCTTAATATTGAAAATATTCCCGTTGAAATATTAGGAAAGAAAATCCGTTACGCTAAACAATATTTTATAAATGGTACAAATGTCAATTTTATTGATATCAACCAAAAATATATAACAATCAGAACCTATGAAAGGGGAGTGGAAAGCGAAACATTAGCATGCGGAACGGGTTCGGTATCGGCTGCTATAATTGCAAATTTAAAATATAATGTGAAGCTGCCTGTTGATTTGCTTACCCGCAGCGGTGAAATATTAACTGTAGATTTTCTGTATGAAAATAAAAAAGTTAAAAATATGTCCCTAACCGGCGGGGTAAAAATTGTTTATACCGGTGAAATATTAATCTAATTAATCGAGGGAGTTAAATGAGCAAAGTTATCTTTTCTATTCGATATGAAATTTTTCCGGAAAAGAGAAGTGAATATCTTAATGTTGTTAAGGAATTGAAAAGTCTTGTAAAAGGTGAAGGCTTGGAAAGTTATTCCGTTTACGAGGTTAAAGGAAAAAATAATAATTTCGAAGAAATTTATGTTTACAAATCCCAGCAGGACTGGGAAGAAGCTGATGACAGCGTGGATGAGAGAGTCGATATTCTTATGACAAAAATCTCAGATATGATTAAGGACAAATCCACACATTATAATACACTTTTTGAAGTAGAGTCTTAAGTAAGTTTCAATAAAATTTAAGTGCTTTATGTACGAATATATTGGCGTTATTCACGTCCATTCAAAATTTTCCGACGGATCGGGTTCGGTTAAAGATATTGCCGAAACGGCAAAAGAGGTGGGACTCGATTTTTTAATGCTGACCGATCATAATACTCTCAGGGCACTAAAAGAAGGCTACGAAGGTTGGTACGGTAAAACACTACTTCTTGTCGGCACGGAAATAAATGATAGAAATAATAAAAACCATTACTTGGCTTTCGGTATTAATAACAATATTTCTACAAGGCTTTCTGCAAAAGAGTATGTAAAACAAGTAAAAGAAGAAGGCGGAATAGGATTTATTGCACATCCTCATGAAAAAAGAAAATCCATGAAGGAACATCCTCCTTATCCTTGGACGGCATGGGATTCTAAAGATTTTACCGGTATCGAAATTTGGAACCATATGTCTGAATGGATGGAAGGACTTACCGAAAAAAACAAATATAACTATTTTGTTCACCCGTTAAAATCTATTAAACAACCACCGCAAGAAACATTAAAAATTTGGGATAAATTAAATCAAATAAGAAGGGTTGTTGGAATTGGCGGTGTTGACGCTCATGCGCATAAAGTAAATTTGCTGGGATTTTTTGAGGTTGAAGTTTTTCCTTACAAGGTTTTATTTAAATCTATTAGGACTCACATTCTGCTGAAGAAAAAATTACGCAGCGTAAAAAATGCCGCCGGACTTCAAGCAGTTAAAAATGAAATTTATGGCGCACTCAAGGAAGGCAAATGTTTCGTCTCAAATTATTATCATGCGGATGCAAAGGGATTTAGATTTTTTGCCGAATCCGGTGGAAAAATTTATAACATGGGTGATGAGATTAAACTAAAAAACAGAATAAAATTAAGGGTATTGTTGCCGCATGTTACGGGCAATATTAAACTTTTACGAAATGGAAAAGTTATTGACACTGTCGAAAATGTAGATGCGGACTTTGTAATAAAAAAATCCGGGGCTTACCGTGTAGAAGTTTTTCTTGATGGAAAAGCCTGGATCTATTCAAATCACATTAGGATTGTGAGTTAATATTTATTAAATTTCTAAAATAAATCAATTAATATTATAGAACAAATGCAGGTGTTTGAGTGATAGCTAAAAAGAAAAAATTAAGCAGAAAACAAATCCAAGAAGACAAATTAGTCACATTTTATTCCAAATCGTTGGAGCTTTTTGAAGAACACAAACAAAAAATAATTATCGGTGTTGGTATTATTGCTCTAATTATTTTCGGCGTTTTTTGGTATATTAATAAAGTTGAGGAAGATAATTTAGAAGCTTCAAAAGAATTAGCAAAGGTTATGCCTATATATAACGCTGGTTCCTATCAAGAAGCTATTGACGGCAGACCGGGTACAACGGTCGTTGGACTGAAAGAAATTGTAAAAAATTACGGAAGCACGGAGCAAGGCGAAGAAGCAAAAATATTTTTAGCTAATTCTTATTATTATTTAGGGAAATACGAAGAAGCAAGAAAATATTATAATGACTATTCCGGCGATAATGATATATTAAAAGCCGCCGCTTTTGCCGGAATTGCTGCATGTTACGAGGCCGAAAATAAATATGACATGGCGGCTGAATTTTATGAAAAAGCAGCTAATGTTTCCCAAACAAATGCTCTTAATCCCGAATATTTACTGAACGCCGGAATAAATTATATTTCCGCAAACAATAAAAGTAAAGCTAAACAACTTCTTTTATCGGTAAAAGATAAATATAAAAATACTATCTACTTCAGAGATGCAAACAGATATTTGGCTGAGCTCTCATAAATTTATTTCAAATTAAACTAGGGAGGTTTAAATGAGAAAACTTTTATTACTAACTATTACTTTCTTTTTAACAACAGGGCTGATTTATTCTCAGGTGAGAATTTCTACAGCCTACAATGTACCAACACCGGATCAAGATTCAGTTTTAGCGGGATTAAACAGCATAAGAGGTGTTGCTTACGATCCGGATCCTTTCGGCACAGGTCAATCGGCAATATTAGCAACAAACTATTTTCAAGGCGGAACCGTCAGTTTGTTTGTTAATGTGGGGAATGATTCGTTAGAGTTGGTTTGGACGTCTCCTATTCTAACTGAAGGCGGCGGCGGTTCTACTCCGCGCTATCCTTTATTTGCCGATCTTGATAATGACGGTTTGGTGGAAATTCTGTATTACAGTAACGGTAACGGAATAATGATTTACGAATGGGACGGTGTTAAGGGAACA
This sequence comes from Melioribacteraceae bacterium, assembly GCA_026983795.1. GTDB lineage: Bacteria > Bacteroidota > Ignavibacteria > Ignavibacteriales > Melioribacteraceae > BMS3ABIN04. Next base: position 36,632 of record JALSTI010000211.1, on the reverse strand, counting down.
TATAACTTCGGCGATAAACCTTCTAAAGTTATTGGCTCTTCCGTTTTAGAGGGTACTCCTGGTAAAAATGAATATATGGAAACTCTCGATATTGACGGTGATGGCAAAAATGAATTGTTAACTGCGCACGATGCAGGTTCCGGAAGTTCTGATGACGGCTTTTATATTATTAGCGCAACCGGAAATTGGTCAACCGGCAACGGAGGTTTTTCTAATTTTGATGTGGAATTTGTTAAACTGAGAAGAGACGATTCAAAATACGGACTTGGAGGCGGAACTCCTTATGGAATGTTCTCCGCTCAATTGGACGGGACGGGTAATAAGGAAATTCTTCTGCACAATTGGAATATGAAAAATGTTACTCCTGTTACCGTCGACGGTCCGGATACTTATTCTATGGCTGATACTACGAATAATCATCAAAATTTAATGTTATCCAGCACAGATGAAGTAGCTTTATTCGGTGCCGTAGCGTATGATGTTGACGGCGACGGAAGAGAAGAAATTTATATGCCGACGTATAAAACGGGCTATAGAATTGATATGATTCACTACGAACCCGGACAAAATATACATGAAATTACAACGGATAATGTTTTTCACCTTGAACTGATTAACGGAACAGATACATTATTTGCCGGCGCTTCTTTCGGATATGGTTACGGTGATATTGACGGCGACGGACATCCGAACCTTTATTTTAGTGGTTCTTATCCTACAAATGTTGTAACTGCAGAATTTATGGGCGGAGATAAAACCGATCCGGCAAATTGGGAAGCCAGTGTTTTATATCCCGGCGATTCAACAATTTATACAGCAATGACAATAAAAGATTCTTCGGGAGTAACGGATACAACCTATAGTATTCAACATGCGTTCGTTTCTAAAATGTGGGCAAGAAATACCGATTTCGATAAAGACGGTTTCGAAGATATCATTCTTCCTTATCAAGCAATTAATGACAGTATTGACGTTACCAATTTGGTTTGGAACGGCAGCGCCTATGATACAACAACAAGCAAAATTGTTAATCCTAAAATTTGGGGTTTGAGAATATTAGAAGCTACAAACCCAACCGGTATTGAAAGTAAAGATGCAACAATAATTTTACCCGATGATTATAAATTGGAGCAAAATTATCCTAATCCTTTTAACCCGAGTACAACTATTAAATTTAGTTTGCCATTGGATAAAAAGATTTCGCTTACGGTTTATGATGCTTTAGGAAGGGAAGTAAAAACTCTAATTTCCGGAAAAGAAACAAGCGCAGGATTGCACAGTGTTGTTTGGGACGGAACCGATAATTCAGGCTCCAAGGTTGCCAGCGGAACTTATATTTATACCCTTAAATACGGCAATTTTAGTAAATCCAAGAAAATGATTTTAATGAAATAGTATATCAATTGCTTTTATTTAATTAACGCCGTGGTTGTTAATCACGGCGTTTTTATTTAAAATTTTGTCACTTTTAAAAATTATTTTGTAAAAAGGGAAAATTTAATCGGTGAAACCGGTTGTGTTTTTAAAACAGGCTTTAATCTCCGGCTCTCCTGCAAGGATAGCATTAGTAGAAATAAACCATTTAAACGGTTTCCGATTAACTAAAACGAATCAAGATTTCAACCGCATTTCATTGTCGGGATTTCATGTTCTTGATTTTATATATTTGACTAATTATATTAAATTTTATTTTAAAATCAACATAGAAGGAAAATGGCAGATACATCGGATTTTAGAAACGGTTTAATTATTAAATTTAAAAATGATTTATATTCAATTGTTGAATTTCAACACGTTAAACCCGGAAAAGGCGGAGCATTTGTAAGAAGCACTTTGAAAAATTTAAGAAACGGTAAAGTGCTAGATAATACATTTCGAGCAGGTGAAAAAGTTGAAGTTGTAAGAGTTGAACGAAGAGTTTATCAATATCTTTATCGCGAAGGAGATTCTTTGGTATTGATGGACAATGAAACTTATGATCAAATAAATGTGCCGATCGAAATGTTTGGCGGCGGTGAAAAATTTTTAAAAGAAGGCGAAAACGTGGACCTGTTAATGGATGAAAACGACCAAATTGTTACCGTCGAAATTCCTATTACAGTGCAATTGGAAGTTGTTGAAACCGAACCGGGATTTAAGGGCAACACGGCAACAAATGCACAAAAACCTGCAAAATTAGAAACCGGCGCAACGGTAAATGTGCCTTTATTTGTAAATGAAGGGGATATACTCAAAATTGATACCAGAACCGGAGAATATTTAGAACGAGCTAAGGGCTAAAAAATGGACTTAAATTTAATTAAAAGACTTATCAGAATTGTAGAAAAAAGTGATATTGCGGAATTTTCAATTCAAGAAGGCGACTTAAAAGTAAAAATTTCAAAAAATGGTAAAAATATTATTTCGGTTCCACCTCAAAATAATGCCGAATTTATTCAAATTGAAAACACAGCGGCGCCTCAAGTTACACAGCAAGCTGAAGAAAATAAATCTGAAGTAGTGGAAAATTTGCACGAAGTGCGTTCTCCTATAGTCGGTACTTTTTATAGAGCGCCTGCTCCCGATGCTGATCCTTACGTTCAAGTCGGCGACCATGTATCCGAAGGAACCGTGCTTTGTATTGTTGAAGCAATGAAGTTAATGAATGAAATCGAATCGGATGTTTCCGGTAAAATTGTTAAAATTTTAGTGGAAAATGCTACTCCGGTTGAATATAACCAACCTCTTTTTCTAATTGAAAAAGATTAGCTGTTTAATATTTATTCGAGGTAATGTTGTTTAAAAAAATTTTAATTGCTAATCGTGGTGAAATTGCACTTCGCATCATTAGAACCTGCAAAGAATTGGGTATTGATACAGTCGCTGTTTATTCAGAAGCCGATAAAGATTCGTTACATGTTTTATTTGCCGATGAAGCGGTTTGCATAGGACCTTCATCAAGTCAAGAAAGCTATCTCAAAATTCCAAGTATTTTAGCCGCAGCCGAAGTTACCGGTGCGGATGCTATTCATCCCGGATACGGCTTTTTAGCCGAAAACGCCGAATTTTCGGAAATATGTAATGATTCCGGCATTAAATTTATTGGTCCGGACCCGGAGATGATTAATAAAATGGGCGATAAAGCTTTAGCAAAAGAAACAATGAAAAATAACGGTGTTCCGGTTGTTCCCGGAAGTGAAGGAGCTGTTAAAGATGTAAAGGAAGCCATTAAAATTGCTAACGAAATCGGATATCCCGTTATGCTTAAAGCTTCTGCCGGCGGCGGCGGAAAAGGAATGAGGATAGTTAAAGAAGAATCCGAATTGGAAACAAATTTCCAAATGGCAAGCTCGGAAGCGTTAGCTTCGTTTAATAACGGCGAACTTTATATCGAAAAGTTTATTGAAAATCCGCATCATGTCGAAATTCAATTGGTAGGCGATCAGTTCGGGAATGTGAACCATTACGGGGAAAGAGATTGTACTATTCAGAGAAGGCATCAAAAATTAATCGAGGAATCGCCTTCGCCTATAATTTCGGAATCAACAAGACAAAAAATGGCGGAAGCTGCAATTCTGGGTGCTAAATCCGTTAACTACGAAGGCGCCGGTACGGTTGAGTTTTTAGTCGATAGTAACGAAAATTTCTATTTTATGGAAATGAATACCCGGATACAAGTCGAGCATCCTGTTTCCGAAATGGTAAATAACGTCGACTTAATCAAAGAACAAATTAGAGTTGCAGCCGGAGAGGAATTAAAACCGCTTGCTCGCGGACAAGTTGGGCACGCTTTCGAATTTAGAATAAATGCCGAAGATGTTGAAAACGGGTTTAGACCTTCGCCTGGTGTGATTGAAAATTTACACTTTCCCGGCGGGTTTGGTATTAGAATTGATTCCCATATTTACAATAACTATGTAATACCGCCGTATTACGATTCGATGATTGCTAAATTAATAGTTTGGGCCGATACACGGAATGAAGCTATTCTTAGAGCTAAACGCGCCTTGGAAGAATTTACTGTTACCGGTATAAAAACTACTATTCCGTTTCATCTTGATGTTTTGGAAAATGAAAAATTCCTTAAAGCGGATTACGATACATCGTTTATAGATCAATTATATAATAATAAGGAGTAACTATGGACTTTCCAGAAAATTTAAAATATTCCAACGATCATGAATGGGTTAAAGTTGAGGGTGATACCGGATTTATCGGTATTACCGATTACGCACAAAATGAATTGGGAGATATTGTTTATGTTGATGTTGATCCCGATTTGTCGCAAGTTAAAGCAGATGAAACTTTCGGTACAATCGAAGCGGTTAAAACGGTTAGCGATCTTCTTGCTCCCGTAAGCGGTGAAGTTTTGGAGATTAATCCTAAATTGGAAGATGAACCGGAATTGGTTAATAAAGACCCTTACGGCGAAGGTTGGATAATTAAAGTTAAAATGAGTAACCCGGATGAATTGAATAACTTAATGGATAGTCCGGCGTACCAAACATTTATCGGACAGAGCTAAAGAAAATTTAACGGTTTGTTTGTTTCCTTTTGGTTTTAAAGTTATTGAGATAATTTTACATAATGGATAATAATAACTTGATTCTAATACTGGATTTCGGCTCACAGTACACTCAATTAATTGCCAGAAGGATTAGAGAGAATAACGTCTATTCGGAAATACATCCTCACTATTATTCTATTCCGGAAATTAAAAAATTAAATCCCAAAGGCATAATTTTATCCGGCGGTCCTATGAGCGTTTACGATGAAGGCGCTCCGACTGTTGATGACGAAATATTTGAACTCAAAATTCCGGTACTTGGCATTTGTTACGGTATGCAGCTTCTAATTCAAAAAAACGGCGGTAAAGTTGAACCTGCCAAAAATAGGGAATATGGTAAAGCGGAGTTAAATGTATCAACCGGAAGTAAAATATTACATGGAATAAAAAATAATTCGGTCGTTTGGATGAGTCACGGCGACATAATAAACGAAGCAGGTCCCTATTTTGATATTGTTGCTTCAACATCCGGTACCCCCGTAGCCGCGGTTGAAAATCTGCAAAACAATATTTATGGATTGCAATTTCATCCCGAGGTAAATCATACACAACAAGGAAACGAAATAATCAGAAACTTTTTGTTCGGTATTTGCGGCTGCAAAGGTAATTGGACGTCCGGTAATTTTATTGAAAACAAAATTGATGAAATCAAAGAAATAACCGCTAACCATAAAGTTATTTGTGCCTTAAGCGGCGGAGTCGATTCTTCGGTGGCCGCAGTATTGGTTGATAAAGCCGTAGGAAAAAATTTGATTTGTGTACATATAGATTCCGGATTAATGCGAATGAACGAAAGCGACCAAGTGATGAAAATGTTTCAAGAAAATTTCCGCTTAAACGTAATTCATATTAATGCTTCCAAACAATTTTTGAAAAATCTTAAAGGACTGGAAGACCCGGAGGAAAAAAGAAAAGTAATAGGAAAAACATTTATTGAAATTTTTGAGAAAGAAGCAAATAAATTTGAAGATGTAAAATATTTAGTGCAAGGTACATTATACCCGGATGTTATTGAATCCGTTTCGGTTAAAGGACATTCCGTTACTATTAAAACTCATCATAACGTTGGCGGATTGCCCGAAAAAATGAATCTGAAATTAATAGAACCGTTTCGGGAACTCTTCAAAGATGAAGTAAGAAAAATTGGCAGGGCGCTTGATATACCCGAAGAGTTTATAGAAAGACATCCGTTTCCCGGACCCGGTTTGGCGGTAAGAATTTTGGGCGAAGTAACGGAAGAACGCTTAAATATACTTCGTAAAGCCGATGAAATTTTTATAAATTCGATTAAAGAAGCAGAAATTTATAACGAAATTTGGCAGGCATTCGCCGTTCTATTACCTATTAGAACAGTCGGTGTGATGGGAGATGCGAGAACATACGAAAATGTAATTGCTCTTAGAGCGGTTACTTCAACCGACGGAATGACCGCCGACTGGTTTGACTTTGATAATAATTTTTTACGAAACGTCTCAAATAAAATAATTAGAAGTGTGGTGGGAATAAACAGAGTGGTTTACGATATTAGCTCTAAACCTCCTTCAACCATTGAATGGGAGTAATAACGGTGAAACAATTGGAAAATGTATTAAAACAAGCTAAATTGTTTGAGGAACAAGGGAAGTTTCTTCACGCTCTTCAATTATATCATACACTGCTTAAGAACCCAAAATATAAAAGAATTGCTACGGTTAGATTGGCATCCGCTTACGAAAGATTAAAAAAAGCAGACTTGGCAAAAGAAATCTTACAAAAATATATATCGGAAAATGAAAATGACGACGAAATTAAAAAGCTGTTTTGCCATTTTCTAATACGGAATAATTACAACGAAGAAGCTTTGTTTTTCTTGTCTACTATTTCGAGGGATGAGAATCCCGAAATACTATACTTAATGGGAATTGCCAATTATAAATTGCGCAATTTTAAAATTGCCGAACTTAATTTTATTGAATTCGTTAATGAAAACAGCAAATCGGATCTTTTGCCCGAAGCTTTATTTATTCTGGCAAAAATTCAAATTGAAATGAACAAGATTGAAGAAGCGCTTAATAATGCAAATAAATCCGCCGAACTATTCTTTCAAAATTTTGAAATACATGAATTATTAGCTAGGATTTATTATTCCAAGGAAATGTATTATCATGCTCAAAAAGCGGTAAAAAATGCATTGAAAATAAACGATAAAGAATTATCGTTGTTAAAATGTGCGGGTAAAATATATTTTAAATTGGAAGAATTTAAAAAAGCAGCCGATTATTTTATGAAATATTTGGAATACTATCCGAATGATGAAGTTAGGGAACTACTTAATATTTGTAAAAAATATATCAACTAATCAAAAGAAAAAATAACTTTTTCTAAATAAAAGTAGCGGGAGTAAAAAATTAAAGTTAAAGAATTACCATTGGAAGACAGACCGAGGGAAAAATTATTACTAAAAGGTCCGCAAAACCTTACGGACGCCGAACTTATCGCAATTCTTTTACGAACCGGCACAAAAGGTAAGTCGGTACTGGAAATAGCGCAAAATTTTATTAACCGTTATAATAATCTGGCCGTTGCCGCAATGCAATCCGCTAAAACATTAACCCAAAGCGTTGGTATCGGCGAAGATAAAGCCGCAACTCTTTTAGCCGCTTTCGAATTAAGTAAAAGAGTGGAATCTCAAAAAAAATGGTTTTCCACCAAAAAAATTTCTAGTCCTGAAGACATAGCCGAAATTTTTATCCCGTTGTTACGCGATGAAGTAAAAGAAAAATTTATTGTTATTTGTTTAAATTCGGCTAACAAAATAATTAAATACGAAACCGTTTCGATAGGAAATTTAAACTCCAGTATAGTCCATCCTCGTGAAGTATTCAAAGTAGCAATCGAAAATAACTCCGCAAATATTATCCTTTTGCATAATCATCCAAGCGGAAATTCCGAACCGAGTAAAGAGGATGTGGAAGTAACGAAAAAACTTGTAAATGCGGGAAAAATTATGGATATTAATGTTTACGACCACATAATTATTGCGGGAAACTCTTTCAAAAGTTTAGTTGTAGAAAAGATTATTTAATTAAACATTTTTATTTTAATTATATTTTTCAGAAATTTTCTTTATATTCGTACATTAAATCTTTATTAGTTAACAATCATCATAATAGGAGGAACTCAATGACTAAAATCAAATCCCTTTTAAGCACTTCCTTAGCGGTTTTGCTTGTAGCCGGAACAGTTAGTTTGACCGGTTGCGGAGGTGTTAGCGAAGAGCAATTTGCTCAGCTGGATGCATTAAGAGGTGAAGTAAGTTCTTTGGAAAAAGAAGTAAATTCTTTAAAGAGCGAAAAAACCAAATTGGAGAGAGAGATTGCAGAAAAGCAATCGAAACTTGATCAATGTGCAAACGATAAAGCCGCTACAAAAGCAAATTTACAAAAACTAGGTAAGTAATTAAAAGGAGGATTAAATGAAGTACTTTAAGTATTTTGCTGTTTTGTTTGCTCTGCTTTTAACTCTCTCAACTACTATGGTTGCACAAGAAGAGAAGGAAATGACAGAGGAAGAATGGCAAAACGAAATCAACAGATTAACCCAGCAAAAAGCTGATCTCAGTAAAGAACTTGAATCTTTGCAAGGTTCCGTTAATAATCTGAAATCTAAAATGGAAGGAATGCAAAGTTACGAGGATTGCCAAAACGAAAATTACGCTATGGTTGGCGCTTCCGCTGCCGATGTTGACGCTTTCCGCAACAAAGTTAATAATTTGGAAGGTATGATTAAAAGGCATGAATCGCCTAAAGAAGATAGACAAGCAGCTTTAGACGCTTTGAAAAGCTCTAAAATTAGCGCTTTACCGGAATTTTATTCAACTGTTCATGTAAGATTACAAAGACTGCTTGATGCATGGCAAGAAAAACCCAAAGAAATTATGTATACCGTTGTTAAAGGCGATTATCTTTGGAAAATTGCTAAAAAACCGGAACATTACGGCAACGGTTTTGCATGGCCAAAGATTTATAAAGCTAACAGAGATCAAATTAAGAATCCTGACTTGATTTATCCAAAACAAGTATTTAAGATTCCTAATTTGACTGAAGACGAAAAAGCTCATTACGATAAATTAAGAGCAAATTATAAACCAGCTCCAGAACAATAGGTGATAAACTTAGTTTATTGTTAGTATTAATTAAAATTAAAGGTTGATTCATCGGATTTATTTCCGGAGGGTCAACCTTTTTTATTCGGAGGAATTACGGAAATAGAAAAAAGGATTAAAATTGAAAACGTTGAGATCCTTAATTTATTAGGATCGAATGACAAAAATTTAAAACCTCTCGAAGATAGATTCTCGGCTAATATAATTGTTCGCGGCGACCTTTTGTACCTGAAAGGCGTTAAGGAAGAAGTTGACCTGATAGAAAAAATATTTAAAGAAATGATTTACGTCCTAAATACCAGCGGTAAATTAACTCCCGGCGATGTTGAGACTATTATAGAACTTGCTAAAGAAGGCAAGGATATTGTTAACGGTAAGGAATTGGATAATGTAATTTACTACACACGCAAGGGTACAATTAAAGCTAAAACTCCCAACCAAATTCTCTACCTTAAAATTATGAAAGAAAGTGATATTTGCTTTGCAATTGGTCCCGCAGGTACCGGCAAAACTTACCTTGCAGTTGCATTTGCCCTTTCGGCGCTAAAGAAAGGTATTGTTGAAAGGTTGATTTTAGCACGCCCTGCCGTTGAAGCCGGAGAAAGCTTAGGATTTTTACCCGGAGATTTTAAAGAAAAAATCGATCCTTATTTAAGACCGCTGTTCGATGCGTTACAAGATATGCTTCCGGCCGAACAATTAAATAATTACATTGAGCGGGGAATTGTAGAAATAGTTCCTCTTGCATATATGAGAGGAAGAACCTTAAATAATTCATACGTTATTTTGGATGAAGCGCAAAATTCAACCGCACTTCAAATGAAAATGTTTTTAACGCGCTTAGGTCCTAATTCCAAAGCAATAATAACGGGCGATATTACACAAATTGATTTGCCGTCGCATTCAATGAGCGGATTAATTCAAGCTAAAAATATATTGAAAAATGTTGAAGGTGTTGGATTTGTTTACTTTAATAAAAATGATGTAGTAAGACACAAACTTGTTAAAGATATTATTAACGCATACGAAAAATATTCGAACGGAAACGAAAGTTAACCTCCGAAAAGCCGCATGAAATTTTTCTTCAACGAACCTTTGGAGTTAAAACTTTTTTTTACTGTCTTCCCAATGTTTATCCATTTCTTCTAAATTCGAATCCGTAATTTTTTTGCCTTCTTCCTTTAATTTTTGTTCAATATATTGAAACCGTTTCTTAAATTTCTTATTTGTCTTTCGCAAGGCATTTTCGGGGTTTACGGAAAGGAAGCGGCAATAATTAACAAGTGTAAAAAATAAATCGCCTATTTCCTCCTCAATTTTATCTTTTGAATTAGCCGATTCGGCTTCTCTAAGTTCTGTAATTTCTTCTTCCACTTTTTTCCAAACGTCATCTTTATTTTTCCAGTCGAACCCAATTTTTGAAGCTTTTTCTTGCATTCTATAAGCTTTGTGTAATTCCGGCAGAACATTGGGAATACCTTCCAGAACGGAATTCCTGCCCTCTTGGAGTTTGATTGTTTCCCAATTTTTTTCAATCTCTTTACCCGTTTCGGCAACAACGTCTCCAAAAATATGAGGATGCCGGCGAATTAATTTTTGTGTTATTCCTTCAATTACATCATCAATTGTAAATTTTCCTGACTCCTCGGCAATAGCCGAATGAAAAACTATATGTAAAAGCAAATCGCCTAATTCGCTTTTCAATTCTGAAAAATCTTTATTGTCAATGGCTTCTATAACCTCGTATGCTTCCTCAAGTGTAGCGGCTTTTATTGAAGCGTGAGTTTGTTCTTTATCCCACGGGCATTCCCTTCGCAAACGGCGCATAATATTTACTAATTCTGTAAATTTAGTTTTATTCATTTTGTATAAAAGATTTTATGAAATAAAGTGCAAGTTAATAAATTATTCGGAAGTGTATAAAAAATTCTCATTTAATTTTTCGTTCATTTCCTTTATATTGATAAACAAGTAAAACAAATTTTGGAAAATTATGTTAGTAGAAGAAAAAATTAAAGAATTAGGATATGAATTAAAAGAAGCGCCTAAGCCGTTGGCTTCCTATATTCCCGCAACGCGAACGGGAAATTTGGTGTTCACAGCCGGACAGATTCCAATGATGGACGGAAAATTAGTTTATGAAGGTAAAGTAGGAAGTAATTTAACATTGGACGAAGGTAAGAAAGCAGCCGAGATTTGCGCCGTAAATTGTCTGAATGTAATTAAATCTGAAATTGGCAATCTCGACAATATTGAGAAAATTATTAAAGTGACCGTATTTGTCAATTCGGCTGAAGGATTTACCGATCAACCGAAAGTTGCAAACGGTGCTTCGGATTTTTTGGTTAATGCTTTCGGAGAAACCGGAAAACACGTCAGAAGCGCGGTTGGGACTAATGAATTGCCCGTAAATGTTCCGGTGGAAGTTGAGATGATTGTTTCAGTTAAATAAAAACCGGAAAATTTTTATTCTTTACGAAACAATTAGTTAAATTAGATGTCAAATAACTATATAAATTTAGTTTGTGGAAAGGTGACCGGATGAAAAAATTTTTTCTATTTTTCTTTCTATCTTTAAGTGTAATTAACGCACAATTTAAAGGAGAAGATAATAAATCTCTCGATATTAAAGGAAGTTTGGTCAATAATAATCCGTCCAGTTTTATTTTGGGTTTTATTAATCCCGATAATTTCAGTATGAATCATTCGTTCAGTCTGTCATATTCCGCTTTTGGGGGAAACGGTTTGGCTTTAGGAGTTTATACTAATCAATTGAATTATGCTTTTAGCAACAAACTTAATCTGCAAATTGAAACAAGTATCGTTAATTCGCCTTACAGTACTTTCGGAGATAAATTTTCAAAGCAGATTAATGGTGTTTATTTATCAAAAGCGCAATTGGATTATAGTCCTTCCAAGGATTTGCATTTTAGTATTCAATTCAGACATTCCCCGTTCGGTTATTACAACCCGTATGGTTATTCGTCATTTTACTATGATCCGTTTTCACATTATTTCGAAAACGGGAAATAGAATTTAAATTTTATTAAATTTGCAAACCGAGCAAAAGCTCGGTTGTTTTTTAATATTAGAACTTTAAATTGAAACGAAAACCTGTAAAAAAAATAAAGAAAAAAAATCAAGTTGATGTTAAAACTTCATCGGCTAATTTATTTCTGAATATAATAATTTTCTTTTTGGTTGCCATTGTAATTTTTTTAAGCTACTCTTTGTTTATAAAAATTAGCGATCGTAATAAGAATTTTAGTACCGGAAATAATAAACAAACCGCTTCAGAAATTATTCAAGTTGAAGTATTGAACGGCTGCGGCGTTGCGGGAGTAGCGGACAGGTTTACGGACTATTTACGCGAACATCATATTGATGTTGTAAATGTTAGTAATTATAAATCGTTTAACGTAACCAAATCTTTGGTTATAGACAGAATTGGAAATATGGCAAACGCAGAAAAAGTTGCCGAAGAATTGGGTATAAATAAATCCAACGTAATTCAACAATTAAACAAAAACTACTTTTTGGATGTTACATTAATAATCGGGAAAGATTATTATAATCTTAAACCAATTAAAGAGGAATAATAAATTGAACGAAAATTCGTTTGCGCACCAAATTGGTGAGATAATTTTATCGAAAAAAGGATACGATATAAGAATATTGGACTTACGCGGCTTAACTACTATTGCCGATTATTTTGTGATTTGCTCGGCCGATTCCGACGTTCAAGTTAAAAGTATTGCCGATGAAGTTGACAACAAACTGAGTAAAAACGGTATTAAATGTTATCATAAAGAAGGTTACGAAGCATTAAATTGGGTTTTACTCGATTACTTTGATGTTGTGGTTCACGTTTTCAAAAAAGACGCAAGAGAATATTTTAGTCTTGAACGTCTATGGGGAGACGCTCCGGTTGAAACAATTGAAGACGACGCAGCCGGAAATAAATAAAACCTTTACTCTAATAAAAATCTACCGGAGAAAGATAATTGAAGAAATATATTCGGAAAATTTTTGAAAACTTAAATCATAAACTGAATTATATTGGCAATGCCGAGCTTATTTTAACCGTACCTCAACATACTTCACACGGAGATTTATCGACTAACATTGCAATGCTGCTCAGTAAAAAATTACGAAAACCGCCACGCGAAATTGCTTCCGAAATTATTGAAAATTTGGAGTATGATAACAACAAAATAAAAAGCATAAACATTGCCGGGCCCGGGTTTATAAACTTTTTTTTTCAACCTTCATTTGTCGCTCAAATTATTAAAAATATTCTGGACGAACGGGAAAATTTTGGCAGGTCAAATGAATTTGAAGGTAAGAAAGCACAAGTAGAATTTGTATCTGCAAATCCAACCGGACCTTTGACTGTTGGTCACGGTAGGAATGCTGTTCTGGGCGACACAATCGCAAATTTATTGGAATGGGTTGGGTACAACGTTGAACGTGAATACTATTTTAATAATGCAGGTCGACAAATGAAAATGCTGGGCGAATCGGTAAAAACAAGATATTTACAATTGTTTGATCCAACGGTTGAGTTTTCGGAGGAATATTATCAAGGCGAATATATAATTGATATTGCAGAAGAATTAAAAAGAAAATTTGCCGATAAATTAATACATGAAAAATCAATTGATGTTTTTAAACAAAATGCCGAAGAGATTATATTTGAAAATATTAAAACCACTTTGGAAAATTTGGATATCACTTTTGATAATTTTTTTAACGAAAAGTCTCTTTACGAAAACGGAAATATCGATAAAGTTTTGAAACTCTTTGAAGAAAAAAAACTCACATATAAAAAAGAAAATGCATTATGGCTTAAGCTTACCGAATTAGGTCAGGAACAAGATAAGGTAATAATAAAATCTAGCGGCGAACCGACATACAGATTACCGGATATAGCTTATCATGTAACAAAATTTGAACGCGGTTACGATTTAATGATAGATATATTCGGGTCCGATCATGCGGCAACTTATCCCGATGTGTTAGCCGGAATTAAAGCTTTGGGTTATAATCCCGAAAAAGTAAAAGTTATAATTTACCAGTTTGTTACAATTCTGAAAAACGGTGAGGTCGTAAAAATGTCTACCAGAAAAGCTAACTTCATAACTCTGGATGAATTGATTGAAGAGGTCGGGAAAGACGTTGTAAGATATTTCTTTATAATGCGCAATCATAGTAGTCATATGAATTTCGATTTGGACCTGGCTAAAAAACAATCCGACGAGAATCCCGTATTTTATTTGCAATACGCACACGCAAGAATCAGTTCGATAATAAGAATGACAAGGGAAGAAAAATTAAACCCGTCCATTGAAAATTTAGCTTTACTAAATACGTTTTACGAACAGAATTTATTAAAGCAGCTTCATTTTTTCCCCGAAGAGTTATATCAAGCGGCTAAAAATTTTGAACCTCACAAAATTGCAAACTACTTGGAAACATTGGCTGCGCTTTTCCATAAATTTTATACCGAATGCAGAATTATCGGGTCGGAAAAAAAATTAGCGGAAGCGCGAATTGCTTTGATAATTGCAACTCAAATTGTATTACGAAACGGACTTTCGCTTTTGGGAGTAAGTGCGCCGGAAAAAATGTAACTCAATCTGCAAGCGCAAACGTCATGGCATAAACATTATTAGCGCCGTTTTCCTTTAAAATCTTTCCGCATTCGGTTATAGTTGCGCCTGTTGTAATTACATCGTCAATTACTAAAATATTTTCTCCGTTTAAAAATTTTTTTTTCTTTATGTTGAATGCATTCAACATATTTTCTTGTCTTTCTTTTAAAGACAATTGTGTTTGCGTTTGAGTATATCTTTTTCGTTTTACAATATTCGACTTAAACGGAATTTTTAATCTCTTACTTATTGCTTTGGCAATTAATGCGGATTGATTAAATCCTCTTTCGGCTTTTTTAAGATGATGTAACGGAACAGGTATTATTAGGTTTATTGACCAATTAGTAATAACATCATTAAAATTTAAAGCAATTTGGTTTCCCATAAAATATCCGTTGGCAATTTTATGATGATATTTAACCGAGTGTATCAAATCTTGAATAGGCGAGTTAACTTTGAAGATGTATAGCGACCTGAAATCCTTAATTATATTATTAGACGCAAACTTTTTTTGATATTCGAAATTCAGCCTGTCCGAAGAAGCAAATTCCAATTGGTTTTTACAGAAGTCGCATAAAACTTTCTCGTCGCTTTTTAATTTTTTATTACAAGAAATACAAAAGCGGGGCAGTAAAAAATCTAAAAATTTAACGGCTTTCCGCTCCATTCTTAAAAAGTTTATTTTTTCTTCTTCGAATAAACCGAAAGTTTTCTGTCCTTAAAGTAATGATGATTTTCAAACCATCTTTTATACGATTCGAAAAAGCTTATATCGAGCTTAGGTTTTCTTTGTTTTGAAATTGAATCGAAAAAGTTAGTGTATTTTCTTATAACTCTGTCATGTTCAAGTTTATGGGAAAAGTAAGTGGGGTCATTATGACTGGTCATTAATTCTTCTTCCGTGTCAAAATGTTCTTTTAAGTCTTTCATAAAACTTTTAATTAATTTTTTTACTTCGGAATAATTATTCTTATAAGTTTCATCGTAAAGTTGATTAATTATTTCGTTAAGATGGCGATGCTGTTTGTCAATAATAGTAACATGAACAGAATAATCTTTTTTCCAAGGCATGAATTTCATTTTAATTTCCTCCTATTCTTTATTCGAAAAATAAATTACAACATTCCAAACCTTTTACGTAAAAACCATTCCAATCCAAAAAGTAAAATAATCGAGATCAATATCCATTTATTATTCCAAATTCTCAGTTCGGACTTAACAATTTTAATTTTTGTATTCGAACTTACAAAATTACTTAATTCTTTATTAATATTTGAAGTCTTATTTAATAAGAAAAATTTACCTCCGGTATTATTTGCCATTAAGCGTAAAAGGGATATATTCATCTTTATATTCAACTTTTCGATGTCTACATCGCCTATATTAAACTTGCCGGTTGAAGTTCCAAGTAAGGCACCGTTTTTTGTTGCTTTGGCAACAAATTTATAGTCCCCCGGAACTAATGCTTCAATTTGTCCTTCGTAATTTCCGTTTCCAATTGAATTTAGTTGCAATAGGTACTTCGAGTCGTCTTTCATTATATTAACTTCAACGCTTGCGTTATCTAACGGCAGCATGGTGTCATCATATAATTGAGCCGAAAACTCAACTTTATCTCCCATGGAATAAATTTTCTTAGAAGTGTAAACATTAAACCTTTTTTGTTTCTTTCCTAAATTTAACCATTGCACAGAATTGTAGATGAAATTATCGAAAAGATTAATGTTATTTGATGCGAGTTGTAATTTCCATTTCCAAATACCGCTTGCAAGAATGGAAATAGACCTTTTTGATCCTAATATACTGCTTATAATTAAAGGGTTATTTAATTTAATATTATTTATTTTTTGAACCGCCAAAATTCTTGAACTCTTTTTTGCAATAAATGCGGCGTTAAAAACTTGCACGGGCGGCAGGGAATTCCATTCCAATATAGGATCCGGTGAATTATTTTTAAAAAGCGAATTGTTTATGTCCGTAATTTCAAGTTGAGTATTCCTTTGCCCTGCGCCTTTATTTGTAAAGTTAAAGTTTAGTACGTTTTTTAACCGGCTCAATTTCTTTAAATCGGTTCCGGTTGAAAGAACAATTAAAAACGGTATATTCTTTTTTTGTATTAGAGAGTAAACTTTATCAATTAACGAAACGGGAGTGTATTGAGACGGAAATCCTACTAAGAGTAATATATTAGTGCTATCGGAAATTACATCAAATTTTTGTGTTGAGGAAAATTTGTTTGCGCTGAATTGTATATAATCCTTTAACTCAATTTCTTTCCTTTTTTGTAGACTTTGTTTAATAAACGATACGTCCTCGGAAGGACTTCCGGAAATTAATAAAAGTTTTAATTTACTTTTCAGCACATTAACAAAAAAAGCTTTTTTATTGTTTTCGTAAGATTCTTCTCCGGGTAATTTATCGATTAACAATGTTAATTTCATATCTCCATAATTTTTGGGCGTATAATTAAGCACAACCGGCGTAAGTTGATTGGAATTAACCGAAACTTTTTGCTTGGAAATTAATTTTGAATTCTCATATAAACTTAAATTAATTCCCCTTTTAGAAATGTTTATGCTTTTTAAAAAAACTTTTAATTCGGTTGGTACATCTTGATAGATAAATCTGTTGAAAATAACTTTCTTAATCATGATGTCTTTATTTTGGGTTGTATCGCCGACTCCAATTGTATAAAACGGAATGCCGAGTTTTTCAAAATCGTTAACCGGATTTTCTCCTTCTGTAATTTGACCGTCGCTTATAATTATAACGTCCGCAATGTTTTCTTTTTTGCTTTTTACTAAAGAAAGGATATTCTCAAAGTTGGTGCTGCTCTCGTTGAATTTCAGTTTTTTTAAACTGTCTGCATTTAAAGAATCTATTCTGTTTCCAAAAAAATAAAATTCCGGATTCACATCTTTGTTGTTTAACAAGTTGATTAATTTCTTTATATCCGTCGCATTTTTGGAGCTGTCTTTTCCGGCTATTGATTTTGAATTGTCTACAAAAATCAAACTTTTGGGTTTTACACGCACTTGCTTGTTTATTACGATAACCGGCTCAAAAATTAAAAATAATATCAGCGTTAGAGATAAAGTCCGTAACGAAATTAAAACAAATTTTAACGTTGGTGTTACTTTAGGCAGGCTGAACTTTAAAATAAAATACGTATAAACGGCAAATACAATAAAACCCAGAACTATAAAGAAGGGATTGGTATTGATGGAAATACTAAAATTATTAAGAAGTAACATAAATTGATATTAAACTTTTGTTTTATGTTGCAAAATATTTTCCACATGCCAACTTTGCATATCTTCATACGCTTGATAATCCGTCAAATCGAAATGTACGGGAGTAACAGCCACATAATTATTTTTTACCGCAAAGTGATCCATTTCCAATTTACCATCCGCTTCAATCAATTTGCCGGTTAACCAATAATATTTATCACCGTAGGGATCAATTCGTTCTTCGTAAACATCGTCCCATTTTGTTTTTCCCTGAAGCGTAGGAAGAATTCCTTTAATCTGTTCTTCAGGCAAATCCGGAATATTTACATTAAGCAAAGTGCCTGTGGGAAGACCGTGTTTAACTACCATTTTAGTGAGTTCGCGCGCAACTTTTCCCGCAAACTCGAAGTTTTTAGGATGATGATCCGCAATGGAAATAGCAAGAGAGGGAACATCCATAATGGCGGCTTCTCTTGCAGCCGAAACGGTCCCCGAGTAAACAATGTTTATAGCGGTATTGGAACCGTGATTAATTCCGGAAACAACAATGTCCGGTTTTACTTTCATAATATTTTTAATTCCCATTTTCACACAATCTGCCGGCGTACCGTCTACGGCGTAACCGAAAAAATTTCCGTTTTCGTAATATTCCGTCACACGTAAAGGAACTTTCATTGTTATAGCATGTCCCACAGCGCTTTGTTCCGTTCGCGGGGCAACTACCGTAACATTTCCGATTTTTTTTAAGAACTTGGTTAACACTTTTATTCCTGTTGCATCAATTCCGTCATCGTTGCTTATTAATATATTCATCATTTCTCCAATAAATTTGTTAATAAATTTTCTTTGTCATCAAAATATACTAAACTGCTGAAATATTAATCCGGTT
Source organism: Melioribacteraceae bacterium (assembly GCA_026983795.1). GTDB lineage: Bacteria > Bacteroidota > Ignavibacteria > Ignavibacteriales > Melioribacteraceae > BMS3ABIN04. The sequence goes on along the minus strand of JALSTI010000211.1, from coordinate 18,166 downwards.
TATAATTTATTTATGCTAATATTTTATAGACGTAATAAAAGGATAAATTCAATAAAAAATGATATGTTTATATATTATAATTTTGTAAGGAATATTGGAGTAACATTTGAGTAAATTTCTCTTTTTTCTAATTTTTTTTCTCGTTAATTCTTTAATATTATTTGCTCAGGAAGAAGATGAGTTCGATATATTTCTTATTGATGCGTATATCACTCCGGAAACTCCACACACTTTGATAATTACATTTATGACCAGCGATAGCGCAAAAACAAAAGTGATATTAAACAATAAGTATGTCCTAAACGTCTCGGATAATTTTAAGATCGATCATAAACTAAGAAAAGAAGTATCGGAAATGGATTTTGATTCAATGAACGTTCCATTTAAAATTATTGCTACGGATATAAATGGCAAAAAACATACTAGCGAAGAATATGAACTTACGGTACCCAACAATTTGGAAATCAAAATGAAAAAGGGCTCTAATGCGTTTGCACAATTGTGTATAGGCGGTTCTTTATTTTTACTGCCGTCTCCTTCGGCTGTTTTTTTGAAGGATAGAAATTATTTTGAGTTAACCAAAGAAATTCCAATTTTTGCGTTTTACTCTACAGGCTTTAATTATCCTTCGGAGTATTTGTCGGTTGAATATTCCCATATCTTTAACGCACCAATAAAAAACTTTTTAAGAATTGGCTATAAAAAAATATTCTTAATACCCAAAATTGAGTTTGTTGCGGTCGGTATAAATGTGTACACCGATTTTTTAGGTCATAACGGATTCAGTCCGGAATTAAATTTTGGACTTTTTAAAATTTTTAATGTGTTTACGGTTTTTACCAAATACAGATTTAATTTCCAACTGTTCAGTTCCGATTTTAATTTTCATGAAATTTCAATAGGACTATATTCCTCGTTTTTCTCGATAAATTTGTAAATTATTAACGGCAAGCATTGGTCCGGTAAAAACCGTTAAAAGGGTTTCAATTTTAATTAAATAAAACTTAAATTATTACCGGAAATTGAAAGGCGTTACAAAATAAACTTAACTTGGGATGATTTTATTCAATAAATAAATGGCAAAAAAACAAAAATATATTGACCTTGGCGAACGGGGAAGATTAAATTTAAACAATAAGCTTAATGATTTAACGGGAAAAGAATGGATAAAGTTTACCAAATCGTGGTTTATACATCGCCCCGTAAGAAGAAATGGGAAAGAAATACTTCATCCCGCTAAATTTCCGGAATCTTTGGTTAAAGAATTTATATTATTTTTCACAAAAAAAAATCAATGGGTTCTCGATCCTTTTCTCGGTTCGGGAAGTGCATTAATAGCATCGGGCGAAACAAACAGGAATGCAGTCGGTATAGAACTTTCAAAAAAATATTTTGATATTTCAAAAGCCAGAATAGAACAAAATAAGTTTAAGTCTTCAATAATTCCAATTTTAGGTAATTCATTAAATATTAAAAAATTACTTGCCGGCAAGAACTTCCGGAACTTGAAATTCGATTATGTGATTACTTCGCCTCCTTATTGGAACCAGTTGGAAAGAAATTCAATGAGACAATCCGGAAGAAAAAAAATGGGACTCGATACAAAATATTCCGAGAACGGCGAGGATATTGGTAACTTAACAGACTACGACGAATTTATTGAACAGCAAGCAAAAATATTTGATGAAGTTTACGATGTTACAAAAGATAACGGCTATTTAACAATTATAACCAATAACATTTATTATAAGAAAAAATTATACCCTTTGGCTTTCGATACTGCAATTTCTTTGACGAAAAGAAAATCAAAAAGTTGGGTTTTAAAAGACGAAAAAATTTGGTTGCAAGACGATAAAGCATTAATAGCTTTGGGCATTAACAATGCGTGGGTAGGAAACCGGCATCACCAATACTGCTTAATATTCAGAAAAGAAAAAAATGGATAATCTTTTATTAACCGTAAGCGATCTTACTTCGCAAATTAAAATTATTCTTGAAGAGGAATTCAACAGCATCCGCGTTATAGGCGAAATCTCTAATTTTAAAGCGCATATTTCGGGTCATTGGTATTTTACTCTTAAAGACGGCGACGCCGCAATCAGCTGCACAATGTGGCGCGGAATTAATAACTACGTATTTTTTACACCTCAAGACGGAATGAAGGTAGTTGTTACCGGGCGTTTAACGGTTTATCCTCCGAGGGGTTCATATCAAATAGATGTCCGCTCAATGGTTCCTGCCGGAGAAGGTGAACTGCAAGCGGCATTTGAAAAACTTAAAAGGAAGTTAGCTAAAGAAGGATTGTTTGATGAAGAAATTAAAAAACCGATACCAAAATTTCCGAAGAAAATAGGAATAGTTACCGGAAGCGGAACTGCGGCATTGAAAGATATGATTAGCGTTGCCAAACGAAGATATCCACTTGTTGAATTGTTGGTTGCCGAAGCCAGGGTTCAAGGCGAAAGCGCTGCAAAAGAAATATCCGATGCAATTCTGAAATTGAATAAAAGAAAAGATATTGATGTAATTATTGTTGCCAGAGGCGGCGGTTCTTTAGAGGATTTATGGCCTTTTAACGAAGAAATTGTGGCCAGGGCAATTTTTAAATCTAAAATTCCCGTTGTAAGCGGAGTTGGTCACGAAATCGATTTTACAATTGCCGATTTTGTATCCGATTTACGAGCCCCGACACCGACGGCAGCTATGGAACTTGCCACTCCTAATTTGGATGAGATTTTTGCCTTTGTAAATGATTTTTCCTATAATTCAACAACAAATATTTTTAGTAAAATTAATAATTTTCGTTCAGTCGTTTCTCAGTTGATGAACTCATACGGATTTATAAATCCAGTCAATAAAATCAGAAATAACGCACAGTTTTTGGATAACTTGATTTATAGAATAAACAAAAATTTAGAATTAAAAATAAATTCAATTAAAAATAATTTAATTATTCAAAATAAAACTGTTGAATCTCATAATTTTATGAATATCCTGAAAAGGGGTTTTACCGCAATTAAACAAAATGACCGCTTTGTTGAGAGATCGAACCAACTGGATTTAAATAGTGAATTTGAAATAAAATTTTACGATAAAGAAAAAGTTATAAAACGGAATGACAAAAAAGAAAGCTGAAAATTTTGAAGATCTTTTGCAAAGGTTAGAGGAAATTTCCATTCAATTGGAAAGCGAAGAAGTTGGATTGGAAAAATCGGTTGAGCTTTATGAAGAAGGGACAAAATTAGCTAAAAAATGTTATGATATTTTACGCACCGCCGAATTAAAAGTTACCAAATTAAAAGAAAGTTTGGAAAAGGATTTAAATAACGATTAAAGTCTAAAAATATATAGGGAAAAAAAGTGATAGATAAATCAAAATACAACTTGTTGTTTCAAATAAACGATCCCAAAGATATTAGGGAATTTGATACAAAACGCTTGAAAGAACTTGCTTCGGAAATAAGAGAGTATATGGTTGATGTAATTTCGCAAATCGGAGGTCACTTTGGCGGAGGATTGGGAGCCGTTGAATTGACTTTGGCTTTGCATAAAGTTTTTGATACTCCTAACGATAAAATTGTTTGGGATACCGGTCATCAAGCATATCCACACAAAATAATTACCGGCAGAAGAGATAAGCTGCCAACTATTCGAAAACTTAACGGGATAAGCGGTTTTTTGAAGAGGAACGAAAGCAAATACGACGAATTTGGAGCAGGGCATGCTTCTACTTCAATATCTGCCGCATTGGGAATGGCTGTTGCTAACGATTTATTGGGTAAAAATAACGAAAGGGTTGTTGCCGTTATTGGTGATGGTGCTATGACCGGCGGAATGGCTTACGAAGCAATGAATAACAGCGGTTTGCTTAAGAAAAATTTAATAGTTGTGTTAAATGATAACCGGATGTCTATCTCGCCAAACGTTTGGCAAATTTCAAACTATTTTAATGAACTAATATCCCATCCCGAATATAACAAAGTTAAAGGTGCTATTTGGGAGTTGACGGGTAAACTGGATTCTTTCGGCGACAGATTAAGAACCGTTGCCTCGCGTTTTGAATCCGGCGTTAAAGCTGTTGTTACTCCCGGTATGTTATTCGAAGCTCTCGGTTTCAGATATTTTGGTCCTATCAATGGTCATAATGTTGGAAAGTTAGTTAAAATATTTGAACAGATTAAATCGTTAAAAGGTCCGATATTGGTGCACATTTTAACAGAAAAAGGAAAAGGTTACGAACCTGCCGAAAATATGAGAGCTAAATTTCATGGAGTTTCTCCATTCGACAAAATGACTGGGAAAGCAATTAAAAAAGTAGGGCAAGCGCCATCTTATACTTCGGTTTTTGGTAAAGCTCTTGTTGAAATAATGAAAGAGAATAAAAATGTAATCGGAATAACCGCAGCAATGCCTGATGGAACGGGAATGAGCCTGGTAAAAGAAAATTTTCCCAACCGGTACTTTGACGTTGGAATAGCGGAAGAACATGGCGTTACTTTTGCCGCCGGACTTGCAACACAAGGCATTGTTCCGGTAGTTGCAATTTATTCCACTTTTTTACAAAGGGCAATCGATCAAATAATTCACGATGTTGCTTTGCAAAAATTACATGTTGTTTTCGCTCTGGATCGAGCAGGATTAGTTGGAGCCGACGGTCCAACTCACCATGGCACGTTCGATCTTACTTATCTTAGAATGGTACCAGGAATCACTATAATGGCTCCTAAAGATGAATCCGAATTGAGGGATATGCTCTACACTGCTATAAATTATAAAAAAGGTCCTATAGCTATTAGATATCCAAGAGGTTCTGCCCTCGGTGTTGAACTTAAAAGTCATTTTGACGAAATCCCGATCGGGAAAAGCGAGAAAATTTTAGATGGACATGATGTTGCGTTTTTAGGGGTTGGAATAATGGTAAATTATGCTAAAAAAGCCAGCGATATTCTGAACCAAAACGGAATTAGCTGCTCATTATTTAATATGAGGTTCATTAAACCCCTTGATACAGATACGCTTGATTATGTGGCTCAAAACTTCAATAAAATTGTTACTTTGGAAGAAAATTCTTTGGTCGGCGGTTTTGGCTCGGGTATTTTGGAATACTTTGCAGAAAAAAAATATAAAAATGATATACTTCGAATTGGTTTGCCCGATAAATTTATAGATCATGGTACTCAACAGGAATTACATAACTTACTGGAAATTGATCCCGAAGGAATTGCCAAAAAAGTTAAAGAATTTTTGAAAGATAAAAAATTGGCAAAAGGAGAAGTTGCTTAGTGAAAGAAACAAAAATTGGGATTATTGGTTTAGGTGGTATATCACAATTAGTACATCTTCCAATTTTAAGTAAATTTAAAAATGTTACAATCCAATCGGTAGCGGAAATTAATAAAAACCGTTTAAGAACTATCAGCAATAAATTTAACATAAAAAATCAATTTACCGATTATAAAAAGATGCTCGCCGATCCAGAGCTTCAAGCCGTTATTATCGCAACGCCAACTAAGTCTCATTCCGAAATTGCAATTGAAGCAATGAAACAAGGCAAGGATGTATTAATAGAGAAACCTATCGCCGTAAATTATCAAGAAGCCAAAAAAATTGATGATGCTGCCAAAAAATATAAACGCAAAGCGATAATCGGTATGAATTTACGTTATAGACCCGACGCAATGCTTTTGAAAAGTTTAATTAACAGCGGTGAGCTGGGAGATCCTTTTTACATTCGATGCGGCTGGTCGCGTAAACAAAGTAGTGATGAAAAATGGTTCCAAAGAAAAAAAGAAGCCGGAGGGGGAGTGCTTTTCGATTTGGGCATAGTATTACTCGATTTGGGAATTTGGTTAATTGAATATCCCCCGTTAAAAAGCGTTTCAGTGCAAACGTATTCCCATAAAGTTAAGGGTGTTGAAGATTCCGCCGTCGGATTTATACGGTTTAAAAATTCGACAGTAATGAATTTTGAAATTAGCTGGTCGCTTCATGCTGAAAAAGATAGTTTTAATTTGACCGTTTTTGGTACCGAAGGTACAGGCCATCTTAATCCGTTTCGCGCATATAAAAGAATTGAATCGGCTCGACTTGATTATACTCCCGCAAGTTCTACCAATATAAAAAACCTCTATAAAAAATCGTATGAGAATGAATTAAAACACTTTATAAGCGTTATTCAAGGCAATCCCAATATCATGTCTTCCAGTAGCGAAGCATTAACCCGTATGAAATTATTGGAATTGCTTTATGAATCTGCTAAAAAGCAAAGTGAAATAGTTGTAAACTGATATGAAACCTAAAATTTTATTAGCCGACGACGAAAAAGATATTGTTGAGTTCTTGAAATATAATCTTGAATCCGAAGGTTTTGAGGTTATATCCGCATTCGATGGTCAACAAGCATTGAGCAAAATGGTTTATGAACCGGACCTCGTTGTTCTTGATATCATGATGCCTAAATTGAACGGTTACGAAGTCTGTAAACAAATTAGACTAAAAAAGAATTTTGAAAACATTCCTATAATATTTTTAACGGCAAAAATAAGTGAGCTGGATGAATTAAGAGGATTCGAAGTAGGAGCAGATGATTATTTGAAGAAACCAATATCGCCTAAAATGTTGGTGGCAAGGGTTAAGTCTAAATTAAAAAGAACTAAATCTCAACAATCTGAAATTAAAACAAGAGTTAAATTAGGACCTATAGAAATTGATAAAGAACGTTTTACAGTTAAAGTAGACGGGGAAGAAATTGCATTTCCTAAAAAAGAATTTGAAATATTACATTTTTTGATTATTAATAAAGGTAAAGTATTTCCACGGGATGTTTTATTAAACGAAATTTGGGGAAATGATATTTTTGTTGTAGATAGAACAATTGACGTTCATATACGGAAAATTAGGGAAAAGTTAGGTATGTATTCTAAACTTATTGAAACCGTAAAAGGCGTTGGATATAGAATTAAAGATGTGGAATAAAATTAAAAATAACTTTTCTCACTCCAAAATATTTATAAAAGAAATTATTGTTTTAAGTATTGTATTTGTTTTGGGCGTTACTCTAATATTCCATTTTTCACTCCATAAAGTATTTCTCCTTATCATCCTGATAGTAATTAATGATTTGATATTCTTATTCGTTTTAGGGAAAAAAAGAGCTGTTGAAATTAGTGAAATTAAAAGAACAATAAAAAATATTCGTAAAAACAAATATAAATCTCCACACGAAATTAAAATGAGTAAATCTCTGCTGGACATTGAAGGAAATATTAAAGCAATGTTCAGAAGGACACAAAGGGATATTGAACAGATGGAGAAATTAGAACAAGCAAGGAAAGAATTTTTGGGAAATGTTTCTCACGAACTTCGCACACCCATATTTGCTTTGCAAGGATTTTTGGAAACTTTATTAAACGGCGCTCTTTATGACAATAAAGTAAATAAACAATTTCTAGAAAAAGCTTTTCACCATTCAGAAAACTTAAATGCTTTGCTTAATGATTTAATTGATATTTCCATGATTGAGTCAGGTCAAATGAGAATGAGTTTCAGATATTTTGATCTTAAACCTTTTTTAAATGATATTTATAAAGAATTTAAAGAACAGGCGGAAAAGAAAGGTTTGAAACTGGAAATTAATGGACTCAGGGACAAAATGAAAGTATATGGAGCAAAAGACAGACTAATTCAGGTTATGAATAATTTGCTTTCGAATGCAATTAAATACACTGAAAAAGGGAAAATTGAAATTAATGTTGAAGAAAAACGAAAATCGGTTTTAATAAAAGTTAAAGATACCGGAAACGGAATTCCGCAAGAAGATTTAGACAGGATTTTTGAACGGTTTTACAGAAGTGAACGTGAAAGGTCTAAATCTATTCCCGGTACCGGCTTGGGGTTGGCAATAGTTAAACACATTATTGAAGCCCATAATTCAACTATTGAAGTTACCAGCAAAGAGGAAACCGGATCGGAGTTTTCATTCAAATTGAAAAAAGCTTGGTAAATATTCCATCAAATTTAGTAATATCAAAATTAATTCCTTAACAATTTCTTAATATTAAGTTAACAATAACTTAAAACTTTAACCCGGCAGTATAACTAATTTTAGAACTCACAATAACAGGAGTTCTAAAAAAATGAAAATCAAATTATTTTTATTTGCAGCCGCATTTTTTGCTTTGCTTTCAACATTAACAATTGCGCAAGTTCAATTAACCGGAGCAGGGGCAACATTTCCTTATGTAATTTATTCGCAATGGTTTGATTTGTATCATCAAAAAACGGGCGTTCAAATAAACTATCAATCAATAGGAAGCGGCGCCGGTATTAGGCAAGTAATTGAAGGTACAGTAGATTTTGGCGCCAGCGATGGTCCCATGAGCGATAAACAACTCAAACAAGCTAAAGAAAAGCGAGGCACCGAAATTCTTCATATTCCAACTGTGATGGGCGCTGTAGTAGTAAGTTACAATCTTCCGTCAGTCAAAGAAATATTAAAATTGGACGGTAAAACTTTAGGTGATATTTTCCTGGGTAAGATTTATATGTGGAACGATAAGAGAATTCAAGAATTGAATCCCGGCGTAAAATTGCCGGATCGTGCTATACTTGTTGCCCATCGATCTGACGGAAGCGGAACCTCATTTATATTTACAAACTATTTATCAAAGGTTAATGACGAATGGGCAAAAAAAGTCGGTTTTGGTACTTCTGTTAGTTGGCCGGTTGGTTTGGGCGGAAAGGGCAACGAAGGTGTTTCGGGATTAGTTAAGCAAACCGGGGGCGCAATAGGATATGTGGAACTTGCTTACGCTGTCCAAAACAAACTTCCTTACTTATTATTAAAAAATAAAGACGGTAATTTTGTAAAAGCTGACTTTAATACGGTTTCTGCCGCAGCGGAAGGAGCTTCTAAAAATATGCCGGATGACCTTAGAGCTATTTTGACTAATGCAGGCGGTAAGAATTCCTACCCAATTTCAGGCTTTACCTGGCTTCTAATTTATAAGGATATGAAAGATAAAGTAAAAGCCAAAGCGCTTGTTAATTTTTTGCGGTGGGCTTTAGAAAAAGGTGAAGCTTATGCAAAAGATTTGTATTATGCGCCTTTACCCAAATCGGTTGTTAAACTTTGTGAAAAAAAGATAGACTCAATTACCGTTAACGGACAACGAATAAATTAACTGTTGAGAATTAATTGTTAGAACAAATAAAATTAAAAAATAAAATATTTTTTACATTGAATAAAGTTTTCTCCCGTAGTATTGCTTCGGCAAATACGGGAGACTTTATTTATAAAAAACTCACTCAATTCTTTGCCTTTTTGGTTTTCTTGCTTGTGCTGGTAATGGGCTACGAAATGTATGTAGGTTCAAAGTTATCGATTGATAAGTTTGGGTGGAATTTCTTAGTAAATTCTACCTGGGATCCGGTTAAAGAAATATTCGGAGCTTTGCCGGCAATATATGGAACCTTAATCTCTTCCTTTTTAGCATTGCTTATTTCAGTTCCGCTTGGGTTAGGAGTAGCAATTTTTTTATCGGAATTGTCTCCTAACTGGCTGGAGAAGCCGCTTTCATTTTTGACTGAACTTCTCGCGGGAATTCCGAGCGTGGTTTATGGACTTTGGGGAATATTTGTTTTAGTACCCTTGCTAAGAAATGTTGTGGAGCCTTTTTTATTTAAGCATTTTGGAAATCTTCCTTTTTTTCAAGGGGCTCCGTATGGTTTTGGTATGATGGCGGCAGCTATAATACTTTCAATTATGGTATTGCCTATCATATCATCAATTTCAAGAGATGTTTTGAAATCTGTACCAAACTCACAAAGGGAAGCTGCTCTTGCGCTCGGCGCTACGAAATGGGAAGTAATTAAAATCGTTCTTGCTAATTCCCGTTCTGGTATTTTAGGTGCTTCAATGTTAGGACTTGGAAGAGCTATTGGAGAAACAATGGCAGTTACTATGGTAATCGGTAATCGTGCCTTGATTTCACCGTCACTTTTCGATCCGGCATATACAATGGCAAGTGTGCTGGCAAATGAATTTACAGAAGCAAGCTCTGATTTATACCTAAGTTCACTAATAGAATTAGCTTTAATTTTGTTTGCAATAACTATTATAATTAATGTTGCGGCAAGAATTTTTGTATGGAGTTTTGAAAAAAGGTGGAGCAGTGTTGGTTAATAAGAGATTAAATTTTATCCGGAGAAAATCAACAAACTATGTTATGCTCTCTTTAACTTTTTTATCGGTTGTCATAGCTGTGATTCCGTTGTTATTTATATTTTACTACACCATTTCTAAAGGATTCACATATCTAAATTTAGATTTTTTTATTTCCATGCCAAAACCCGTTGGTCAAGAGGGCGGGGGAATGGCTAATGCTATTATTGGAACATTTATTCTTATTGGAATAGGCGGAGCTATTGGTTTGCCGGTAGGAATTTTCGCCGGTATATATTTAGCAGAATTCGGTAATAACAAATTTGGAAGCACCGTTAGATTTTTAGCCGATGTTTTAAGCGGCATTCCTTCTATTGTTGTTGGCGTGGTGGCTTATACAATTGTGGTTTTGCCCATGCATCACTTTTCCGCTTTTGCCGGCGGCGTTGCCCTGGCAATTCTTATGATTCCAACGGTTACGCGGACAACCGAGGAGATGATACGGCTTGTTCCGCATTCTTACAGAGAAGCCGGCTTGGCGCTCGGAATTCCTAAGTGGAAAACTTCTTTGGTTATTATTTTAAAATCGGCGTGGAAAGGAATTGCTACGGGTATTTTGTTGGCAATTGCGCGGGCAGCCGGAGAAACAGCGCCGTTATTATTTACCGCTTTAGGGAATAGGTTTTGGTCAACCAAAATATTTCAACCTATTGCTTCTTTAACCGTTTATATTTATGATTATGCTAAATCTCCGTTTACCGAATGGAACGAACAGGCATGGACAGCCTCGCTAATACTTATTGCTCTTATTTCTATTATTAGTTTATTATTTAAAATTTTAACAAGGTCTAAATATTGATATTGGTGCTGTAATGAGAAATGATATTGCTATAAATAAAACTAACTTAAAAGAAAAGATCTCCCAAGATAAGAATAAGGAGAAATTGGTAATTGAAGTAAAAAATCTTTCTGCTTATTTTGGTAAAGTAAAAGTCTTGAAAGAAATTAATTTATCTATACCTAAAAATAAAGTAATTGCTATTATCGGTCCTTCAGGCTGCGGTAAATCCACATTCCTAAGAAGCTTAAACCGGATGCATGAAATTGTGGGAGGTACAATTACAGGAGAAATACTTCTCGACGGAAAAAATATTATGAAATTAGATCCGGTTCTATTAAGAAGAAAAGTTGGAATGGTATTTCAAAAACCTAATCCTTTTCCAACAATGTCTATATTTAATAATGTTGTTTCCGGATTGAAATTAAACGGTATAAAAGATAAAAAAATACTTGCAGAAGCTGCCGAGCAAAGTTTAACTCACGCTGCTTTGTGGGATGAAGTTAAAGACAGACTTCATGAATCGGCTTTAGGTTTGTCCGGCGGTCAACAGCAAAGGCTATGCATAGCACGTTCATTGGCTATTAAACCGGAAATTTTATTAATGGATGAACCGGCAAGCGCACTCGATCCGCTTTCAACTTCTAAAATTGAACAATTAATTCATAATTTAAAAGCGGAATTTACCATTGTAATTGTAACCCATAACATGCAACAAGCGGCAAGGGTAAGCGATAAAACGGCATTCTTTTACATGGGTGAACTAATTGAATTTGATTCGACATCAAAATTGTTTACTAACCCGTCGGTTAAAAAAACCGAAGATTATATAACCGGTAGATTCGGATAAAAAAAAGGATTTGAAATGGAAAGATTATTTGATATTTATCTGGAAAAATTAAAAACAAGATTAATAAAAATGTCTAGCTTAGTTGAACAACAAGTGGATTTGGCTGTTAAATCCATTGAAGAGCAAAATAGCGGTTTTGCAGAAACTGTTCTTGAAAGAGAAAATAAAGTAAATAAATACGATAGAAAAATTGAAAAATTATGTCAAAAAATAATAGCGTTGAATCAACCGGTTGCTATGGATTTAAGACTTATTATTTCCGCTTTAACTATTAATACAAATTTGGAACGGATTGGAGATTTAGCGAGAAATATTGCATTACGCCAACCTAAACTAACACCAAAACCTTCATTTTACAGTAAAACAAAAATTCAGGAAATGAGCCTTATCGCAAAAAGCATGTTAAACAACTCTATTGATGCTTTTAATAATGAGGATATTGATTTGGCTAAAAAAGTAATTATAAAAGATTCGGTGCTTGATGATTTATTTGTTGAGAACAAAGAATTAATAATTAATTTTATCAAATCAAACATAAATGAATTGGAAAAAGGCATTGAGCTTTTAGAAATTTGCAGGCATCTGGAGAGACTTGGGGATCAGGCTACAAACATTGCCGAAGACGTGGTTTTTATTGTTAATGCAAAATTGATTAAGCATAAATATCAAAAATATATTTATGATGATATTGACGATGAAGATAAAGATGAAGAATAAATTTTAATTTGGCTGTAAAATAATTGTGGAGTACTGTCAAAATTTATTATAAGTCGCTTTAGTGCAAATTTTTATTGGGACTGTCAGTTTAACATTTTCTTAACAATTTTTTAACATATTCCTATTTATTTATTAATATTGAGTTAATATAGCATTCCTAAATTTGGTAATCAATTAAACTAATTCCAATTAACAAAAAGGAAAAATAAATGAAGAAAATATTTATTGTTTATGTGGTTTTATTATCTTTTTCCGTTGCAGTTTTTGCACAGGGTAAAATCAGTTCAAAGGTGTATTTCAATTATTCGTACAATCAGGATAGTAAACCAACAAATTCATTTGAAATTAATCGTGTTTATCTTACTTATGCAAATAACATCTCAAAAACAATCTCGTTTAAGGTAACCACCGATGTTGGCAGATTTAATACCGGGAAAGATGACAGATTAAGTTTGTATTTGAAAAATGCTTTGGTTGCATGGAAAACCGCTTACGGTAAATTCATATTCGGTCTGCAAGGAATGAATATGTTCAATGTAGAAGAACATAATTGGGGATATCGGTTTGTTGAAAAAACACCGATGGATTTAAATCACTTTTCAAGTTCGGCAGATTTAGGATTAGGATATTATAATCAATTTGCTAAAAAATTTAACATAAGTGCATTGGTAACAAACGGTAGCGGATATAAGAAAATAGAAAAGAATGATTATAAGAAATTTTCGTTTCAAGCATATTACGGAGAGGGTAAAATAGCAAAGGGCGGATACAACGTAGGAGCATCGTTAAGTCTTGAATCATTTGATTATTCAGCCGGAACGGATACATTAACGCAAACAAAAACCGTATTCGGTGGATTTGCCGCATATTCTACAGGAGCGTTGAGATTTGGCGCTGAATATGATTTTGCAAATAAAGGCGGAGCGGAAATTACTGAAACAATAATTTCTGCATTTGCTAATTATAAGTTTTCAAAAGCAGCGGAGATTTTCGGTCGATTCGATATTTTTGATCCTAATACAAATATTGATAATGACGGTTATTCGTATTTCATCGGAGGTATAAACATTATTCCGGCAAAAGGATTCTCTATTGCACCGAATGTTAAAATTAAAACTCCTCAATTAGGAGATTCTATTATTTCCTATTTCGTCAACTTCGAGTTTAAAATTTAATTTTTGGAATATAATTAATTACTTGAAATATGAAAAACAGAAGTTTTCTAAAATTCGTTATTTAATCGTAATTTATTCTCACAAATATATTAACTTTAGCTGTTTTTGCATTGAAATATTGGAGGATAGAATGTCTAATAAAAAAACTATTGCATTAGTTGCACACGACAATAGAAAAAAAGATTTAGCGGAATGGGTTGAGTGGAATTTGGAAGTGTTAAAAAATCATAAGATAATTTGTACCGGTACAACCGGCTCAATGATTGAGGAAATATTCAAACGTAAATTTGCTAAAGCAAAAACAGAACAAAGTAAAACCGTTACAAAATTAAAATCCGGTCCCTTAGGCGGCGATCAACAGCTTGGAGCTATGATTGCCGAAGGAAAGATTGATATTTTTATTTTTCTATGGGATCCTATGGAACCGCATCCGCACGATGTGGACGTGAAAGCACTGCTTAGAATCTCCACACTCTATAATGTTCCTACAGCGTGCAATAGGGCAACAGCCGATTTTTTAATATCGTCGGAGTTGTTTAACCAAAACTACACGCCGCAGTTAAAGGATTACGGAAAGTATATAAACCGGAAAATCGATATTAAATAATAAATGCCCGGTGAAGAAAAAATTGACATAAATCTAATATTTTCATAACTTTAAGGCTCGAAATTAAAAGATTAGGAGAATTTTATGTTTGCGGTTGTTGAGATTGCAGGTTCACAATTTAAAGTAGAAGAAAAACAAAAATATTTTGTTCCGAAGTTAAATGCCGAACTTGATAAATCTGTAACTTTCGATAACGTTTTGCTTTTTTCCGACGGGGAAAAAACTTTAGTCGGTACACCGAACCTTAAAGGAATTAAAGTTAAAGCGAAAGTTTTAGAACACATCAAAGATGATAAAGTGATTGTTTTTAAGAAAAAAAGAAGAAAATCTTATAAAGTGAAAAACGGTCATAGACAACAATTAACAAAAATTGAGATCACAAAAATAAACAAACCCAAAGCTTCGAAACCAAAAGAAAAAGTTGAGGAGGGTGAATAATGGCACATAAAAAAGGACAAGGGTCTTCCAGAAACGGTCGCGATAGTAATCCCCAATATCTCGGTGTAAAAAGATACGGCGGTGAAAAAGTTTCTGCGGGAACTATTTTAGTAAGACAAAGGGGCACAAAATTTCATCCCGGTAAAAATGTTATGCGCGGTGGAGACGATACTTTATTTGCCGTAGCCGACGGGTTTGTGAAATTTGAAAAGAAAAGAAATAACAGAAGGTTTGTTAGCGTACATGAAAATCTTAGTAATTGAAAAATTTAAATTGAAAACTTTTTAATCCGGCTCCCCGCCGGATTTTTTATTTTAAATGAATTCATTTATAAACTGAGTTTCTTTAAGATTTTTAATTGTTAAGTTATACTTGATTGAAGATAATAGAAGGAAGCTAAAAATATAAGTTAAAAAAAAGCCCGACTTTAGAACAAAAATCGGGCTTTCAATACTAATTAATTCTGAAGTTAGAAACCTAATTTTTCAAGATTAGCAACTGAGTTTTTAACTGCAGCCACCGAATTATCAAAAGCGGCTTGTTCTTCGTCGTTTAAAGTAAGTTCTACCACCCGTTCAACTCCGTTTTCTCCCAATACTGCGGGAACGCCGACGAAGTATCCTTTAACACCGTATTCGCCGTTCAAATAAACACTGCAAGGCAATAATCTTTTTTCGTCCAGAAGAATTGATTTTGCCATTGTAGTAGCCGCGGATGCGGGAGAATAAAATGCCGAACCTGTTTTTAACAATCCTACAACTTCACCGCCGGCTTTTTTAGTTCTTTCCACCATTGCATCCATAACTTCTTTTGCTTTTGCAACGTCGCCGTATTTTCTTTCAAGCATTTCGATAACCGGAACGCCGTTTACATTTGCATATCTCAATAACGGAACCATACTATCTCCATGTCCGCCAAGCACCATTGCATTTACATCTTGTACTGAAACCCCCAATTCCCATGCAATAAATGATGAAAATCTGGAAGAATCCAAAACACCGGCTTGACCGATAACCCTGTTTGTAGGAAATCCCGTAACTTTTTGGAAAAGTGTAACCATAGTGTCCAAAGGGTTGGAAATTATTATTGCAATTGAGTTTGGCGCATGTTCTTTTACTCCGTTAGCAACACTGGTCATAATTTTGGCATTTGTAGTTAATAAATCTTCCCTGCTCATTCCGGGTTTACGAGGAATTCCGGCAGTGATAATAACTATATCGGCATTATCAATATCTTTATAATCGTTAGTTCCCTTAAGATTCATATCAAATCTGTCTATTCTTGATGCTTCGTGAATATCTAAGGTTTTACCTTGAGGAAGTCCTTCCACAATATCAAATAGAACGACGTCGCCCAATTGCCTGGTTGCAAATAATTGAGCCATAACACCGCCGATTTGACCTCCGCCGATTAGTGCAATTTTTTTTCTAGCCATTTTTAACTCCCAAGATTTATGAGAAAAATATTTTAGGATTCTAATATACTAATATAGAAATATTTGATTGAATTGTCATCATCCGGCAGGTAAAATTTAATATTTTTTTAGGGGCTAAAAGAATATTTCCTGAATTTTTGCTTATTTACAATTTGATTAAAACATTAATTCAGTTTTAACGTTAATATTGTTTCAGTGCCGGTTGGAGTAAAATTGAATTTTACATCGTCCAAAAAGTTTCTCATAATATAAATACCCCGACCGCTGTCATTTAAAATATTTTCCGGTAAAGTAGGGTCGGGTATGTCTTTTAGGTCAAATCCTTCCCCTTGATCCTTGAAAATGATTTCTACTTTATCGCTGTAGCGTTTAACTATTACCTCAACAAGTTTGTCAATATCTGCATTGTTGCCGTGAATTATAGCATTGGAAGCGGCTTCGGCAATAGAGAGAGACAAATTGTTTTTTTGCTTGTCGGTCAACGCAACACCGATTAACGACTTGAACACAAAGTCTTCTATTTGGGGTAAGAGTTCAGGATCGCTTTCAAATGATTTTTTGAAAGTTATAGGATTATTTGATTTTGTCATCTTGATTTAATTTGTATAAGTATTTAACAAAGATAATCTTAGAATCGAATCTTTTCAAGTGGAGTTTAGAAAAAATTATATGTTCCAATTCAGTTTCAGATTCATATTGGCTACTTCCTTTTTCACGTTGGTTTCCGTGTTTATAAATTCATACCAACCGTTAAAATTAATATTTAACTTTAAGCCTAAGTTATATGAAAATTCAACCAGAGGACCGATGCTTCTGTAGTTGGAATCTTTATATTTAATGTTGTTACTGTTATACTTATAACTTGTCAACGAGAAAAAACGCATACCTAAGCTTATTATTAATTTATTGCGGAATAAAATAAATTTTGGAATTGCAAAGTATTCGGCTAAAAACCTTTGCGGTTTGCTGGAGAAGTCCGTCCAATTAAAATCGCCTTGCTCAGATAATTTAATATAAGCGTTCAACCCGACGGAAATATTCCGGATTAATTTTAGATTAGTTGAATCCCGGACAACAAACTGTCTGAACGCAAAACTTTTTACATTTGGAATTAAATCCTCAAAATCGAAAACGGTATAATTTGCAGATACTTCCGCCGAATTTGTAGAAGAAAGATACCCGGTTTTGTATGTTCCGCCGGAAGTAAGCTTAAGCACTCTTCGTATATTATTGTTTGAACTGCGCTCGGCAAAAATGTAAACTATATGGTTAATACTCCCTTCCAAGTTAATAAAAAAATTAAAAGTGGGATTAAAAAATCTTGAATAATAAATCCTGAAAATAGTTAGTAATTCATCTCTGTCGTCAAAATTTTCGGCGCTCGGTGTATCGTAAATTAATTTTCTTTGCAGAATACTTAAAGCCAAGTTGTCTTTTCTGGAAAACTTATAAGCCAACGCAGCAGAAACGGTTGCTAAAGAAGACTGGTTATTTTTTTTCAGTTCCAACGCTTGTCTGTCTTCATAAAAAATATTATTTGCGCCTTCAATTTTTTTTGCGCTGTGTTGTTCTTCCCGTTCCGAGTATTCAAATTTTAATATGCTGTTAAATCTTTTTACTTTATAACCCAGATTTCCGCTGAAATTCAATTTAAATTCTTGAATTCCTGAATCGAAAGAAGAAGGATTTATGTAATCGGTTAAAATATAACGCGTATTTCTGTCAATATCCCTCCAATAAATTCTACCGGCAAGACCCAATGAAAAATTCGATTCTTTAGAAGCATACCTTAGTTTATCTTCAATCAAATAATTCCGTTCAATTCTGCTTTGAATATTATGCGTTATGTTAAAGCTTTTTTGTAATAAAGAATCGGCGGAAAAATAAAAATCTTTTCTTACCTCTGAAAAATTGGCGGAAATGTTGTTGGAAAACATATCTTCA
>JALSTI010000210.1 GCA_026983795.1 Melioribacteraceae bacterium | reverse complement strand
TCCCTAAGAGGAGGAATATGGATATTTAATATATTCAACCGGTAATACAAATCTTGCCGGAATTGTTTTTGTTTTACCATTTGGCGCAAATCTTTATTTGTAGCCGAAATAATACGGACTTCAACATTATATTTCTTTTTACGACCAATTTTGTCAATCTCTCCGCTTTCCAAAGCTCTCAGCAACTTTCCTTGAGCGCTTAAAGAAAGATCGCCTACTTCGTCTAAAAATAATGTGCCTTTATCCGCTTGTTCAAACAAACCGGTCTTTTCTTCCCTTGCATCCGTGAAAGCACCTTTTGTATAACCGAAAAACTCGCTTTCGAAAAGCGTATCGGGAATTGCAGAACAGTTAACCGTAACAAAATTTTCAAACCGTTTTTTACTTAAATAATGAAGATGCGTTGCAACAAGCTCTTTTCCAGTTCCCGATTCACCGGTAATCAAAATATTTGCGTTAACGTCTGTATATTTAGATATAAAAAATCTTATTTGTTCTATTTGCGGTGAGTCCCCAATAATTAAACGGTCGGATAAAATATCTTTTACTTTGTATTCCAACTTGGAAAGAGTAGCATCGCGTTCGTTAATAAGTCTTGATTTTTCCAACTGCAATTTTCTTTTTTCATAAGCGTTTTGTATTGCAAGAAGAAAATCCGTAGGCTGGTAAATAAAATCCTCTATATCTACCGGACTTTTTGTACCGAACCAAGTTGCACCGCTTTGAATTAGTTTGGATGCAAAATCAAGATCGGTTTGATTAAGCGTCATTTTCGTAATGATTATAATTTGTAAAGACGGGTCCACCTTTTTTATAGCCGCAATAAGTTCAACTCCGTGTAATCCCCCGGAAATTTGATAATCGAGAATGATCACGTCAAAATCACCGTGATTTTTTTCAATTAAATTTAAAGCATCACGACCGGAAGAGACTATATTTTTAATATCCATCATATTTTTGAATGGCTCTAAGGTATTAACAATCCTTTTTACGTCATAATCTTCATCCTCAACTATAAGTATTTTTATTTTTTCATTAATCATGGTTTAGTCCTCAGTTTACCGGAATAGTAATGGTGAACATTGCACCCGAATCATTATTTTCTGCATGAATAGACCATCCGCAGCGACGGCAATTTTCATAAGCTATGTAGCAGCCATAACCGGAATTATCGGAATAATCTTTTGTTGAAATGTTTTCTTTAAATATTTCTTGAACTCCCGAACCGTCTTCTTTAAGAAATTCCGGTTTTATTCCTTCTCCGTCATCCATTATTTTAACTTTTATTTTCTTGCTTTCACTATCGTATTTAGTAACTATTGTTATTGTTATTTTTTGAGTTTTATTATGGTCCATTGCATTATTAATTATTGGTTCAAATATTTCCCACGCAACATATTCATTTATATGTATTAACGGACAGTTTTCATCTAATTGTAAATCAAAATCAAATTGATCGCTCTCTTTATAAACCCGGCGGAAAATATTATTAACAATAAATTCCAGCAAAGCATTAACATCAGTGTTAAACATTGAATTTCTGATCACTTTTACCGGCGGATTTTTAGTTTTCATACCGTAAATTACGCGTCCTATAAAATTCATATATTTGTTTAACCTTAAACTAATCTCGGGATATATATTTTTAGGCATTTTCAGTAAATCTTCTTTTGCAAACCCTATAACCTTTTCTACTTTATGATGTGCATGATAAATCCTTCTTGCAAAGCTTGCTTCTTTCCGTGTTTCAATTAATTGAGTAAGTTGTTTTTCCTTTTGTTTATATAATTCCGATTTTGCAATATCCCTCTCGTTAATTACATAATTAGTTAAAATGAAAACGATGAGAAGACTGAAAAGAATGATAACCGAAACCCATGCTCCGGTATAATTAAATGATGTACTGATTACGGATTTCATTCTGTCAACATCGGGAGTTATTTTTTGATATACCGCTCCTATAACTTCCCCTTTTATTGAAAACGGGACAAAAACATGAAACGTTTTACCATCCTCTACGAATGTTTTAATTTCCTCATTCTTAAATATGCTATCCATTGCCTTTGAAAAATATTCTTTAACTTTCGGACGTTTCTTGCTTGGTAAATTTTTAGGTAACTTTCCTTTTACCACATAATTCAGAATATCTTTCCCGCTGTCCAGCATTCGTATTTTATTACCGGATGAGAATAAGAGACAAAAATCCTCAACGTTTTTTTGTAGTAACTGCTGATAAATCAAATAATCAATCGAACCGGTACTTTGAGCTATATCATTTTGGTTATACGGATATTCGGTGAACTTTTGGAGGAATAATTCGATGGAAGAAGTAATAAAATCGGATTGCCGCTCGGCGGTTTCCAATTTGTAATTTTCCATAGTTTTGTTAAGAAGCGCCTTTGTAGAAGACATATTTAAATATGAAAGCAATACTTGCGAAATTATAATTATTATTGTTAAAATAATAAAATGATAAACTTCGAAATGATAATCCCGTAATTTATGAAAGAAGCTCATTTTAAGTATCTTTGTTTTATTAATTTAATTTTTTCCAGAGAATCATCTATAAATTTACCAGCAGATATTTTCCTTTTGAAAAACAGATTTAAATTTGCGGTAATAACATCCGATATTCTTGTGTATTGGGGATTTTTAATTCTGTAAATACCGTTTTTAATAAGATTATAACACAATTTTAATTCGGGATATTTATTCATATAAGACGTGTCTGCATAAAAAGATTTTAACACAGGTAAATACCCATTTTCTTCCCAAATTAATTTTTGTGAAGATTCGGACAACAGAAACTTTATAAACTTTACGGATTCTTCTTTATAGTTTGAATTTTTAGAGACAATTAAATTCCAGCCGCCAATGGTTGAAGCCGGCAGCTCCCCGGCAAATCTTGGTAACGGAGCAACTTTAAGATATTTTGTTTTGGGAATTAATTCTTTTTTTACATGAATATTTTTTTTACCGGTTGGCCATCCTCTGAAAAACGGAACGTTATTTTTTAATGCAAAATTAAACGTCTTGCTTTCATCAAAACCGGTAACTTTCTCCGGAATAATATTCCTTTTATATATTAACTTACTTATATAATTTAATCTTTGAGATAGTAAATTTTTATTAATTCCAATAATTCCAATGTTTGTGTTGTAGAATGATTTCTTCCCCGCTATTTCTAAAAAGTTGCACATCAGTCCTTCGTAATCATCTGCTTGAAATAAATAATTATACTTGCAATTAGGAATTTTTAGAGATGCTAATTTATTCCAGGTTATTCCCGCATTTATTTGTTCTGTTAAATCATTATAATTATTAAGTTGTTTCAACAAATCATCTCTATAATACAAAATACCGATATCCGCAAAAAACGGAATTGAGTATAATACAGAATCGGAATAACAATAATGTTTGGCTTCGTTAAATATGCGGTTAATTTCATCCGGAGAAAAATAATTATCTAAAGGTTCAGCCCATTTTGCAAAACGTTCTCCCCATACAACATCAATTGCATAAATATCAATCCGGCTGGTTCTGTTACGAAGATTTTTTGTTATTAATTCTTTTCTTTTGTTAGTTGAAAATTTTTCATACGGTAGATTTATTGGAATTACTTCTATCTTTCCTTTATTGATTTTATTAAATTCGTCTATTAGCTGTAAATGCGCGGGAGTAATATTTTCGGCAAAATATATTTTTTTTACATTTTTTGATGCGGATGAATATCTAATAAGCGGAAATAAATAAAACACCGCCGTCAATAATGACGAAATAAGTACGAGCAGTACTACTAAAATAATTCTAATATTTTTTTTGTTTTTCGGAATCACATTGAAAACTAAATTGATTTTATAACTTATAAAAGGTTATGCTAAAAGTCAAAAGCAGCTGCGGTAAACTCATTTGCATTACTATTCACTTATGAGTCGGTTATTTTTCAGTATTTAATGTTATTTTTTTTATTATATCCTTTGACTTTAATATATTGCGGTATATCAACTAAAAAATATCTGTTATGAAACTTTCATGTCTTTTTTAAGACACACAAAAGATTGATTGTAAAATCTGTAGGCAGTATCGGCAATCAGAAGGAAATATCATTAACCCCGGCTTTTAAGTCGGGGATTAGATAAAAAACAGACGGCGATTTTGACGTGATTTTTGGAAAAATCATGACAAAGCCAAACAGCGTACATAGCAAGGGAAATTATAAACAGATGAAAAAAATCATAATTGTATTATTACTGCTTTCAACGGCAATTCAGGCTCAGAATATTAGCGTTAAAATAAAAGGTTTGGAAAATTGGCGCGCTTCGTTGGTTTCTATTGAGTTAGGTAAATCGGAGTTTATAGAATCGGTTGTTTCCGGCAGCGATGCCTATTTTAAGATTCCCGGAGCTAAATTACATACGGGATTTTACAGATTAATCTTCAATAAAAATCTCCGGCTCAATTTTATTTACGACGGCAAAGATGTTCTAATTGAATCGGATAAAAACCACTTGCTTAACTCATTAAAAGTAAAAAAATCAAATGTTAACCGGATTTACTACAAATATTTAAAACTTACTTCCGAATATGAATCCGGCAAGAAAAAATTACAAAAAGCTTCCTTAAAATTTCCGGAGGATGACGAACGGATAAAGGAGCTTAAAGAAAAGTTTGCCGTTACTTCCGGTAAATATTGGTCATTTATAAATAAATTTTCGAAACCGGAAGACGACTCCTTTATTGCGCGTTATATAAGATCGGCAGCCGTGCCTAAAATGAAAGCCGGTATGGCAATTAAAGATAAAAGGAAATATCTGAAAGAACATTTTTGGGATAATGTGGATTTTAATAGCGCCGTTTTGCTTAACAGCGATATCTATACAAAAAAAACCGTTCAGTATTTGAACTATTTTACTTCCTCTAAACTTAATAAAGATTTACAGGAAAAAGAGTATGAAAATGCCGCTAGTATAATTTTGAATAAAGCAAAAGTTAATCAGCGAATCTACAAACGGATGACCGAATACTTAATAAAAGGCTTTGGAAAAATGGGATTAAGAAACGTAATCGATTACATTGTTGATAACTTTGTAATTAAAGACGACTTATGCCTTGATTCAAAAATTGAAAATTTTATTCAAATGAGGATTAACCAGTCCACTAAATTTAAGAAAAACGTAAAAGTTCCAAATATAAAATTGAATGATTTCACCGGAAAGACAGTTGAGTTGTATAGTATAAATGCAGATAAAATATTAATTCTGTTTTACGCCAGTACTTGTCCCCATTGCAGAAAATTATTACCCAAATTATTTAAGCTGTATTCAAGTAATAAATTCGGAAAGTTTGAGATATATGGTATTTCCTTGGATACCGGTTTTAACACTTGGCAAAACTACATTAAAAAAAACAAATTTAACTGGATTAACGTTTCGGACCTTAAAGGATGGAAGAGTAAAGTTTCCAAAGATTTTTTTATCTATTCCACCCCAACTATGTTTTTGGTGGATAAAAATTTCAAAATTATTGATAGACCAAATAATATTGAAGACCTAAAAACGGATTTGTTAAATAACTAGACCTAATATTCCTTATTTTTCAGATTAACTGTAAAGTTCAATACGCCAAATAATTTCATAATGCAATATATTTGAATATCATAAATTAAGTATGGAACAGTAATTCCTGTTCAATAAAAATTTTATAAGGAAGAAAAAATATTAATAGTATCAAAGAAAATAAAAATTCAAAAATAAGGGACAATAATCATATAGTAATCATCGGTGCCGGCTTTGGCGGACTTTATGCCGCAAAAGAACTATTAAAAGGCGGCAACAATTATAACATAACAATTATCGATGCACGGAACTTTCACTTATTTCAACCTCTTCTTTATCAAGTTGCCACGGCTCAACTTTCACCCGAAGATATAGCTTATCCGGTACGTGCAATCTTCGAGAAGAATAAAAATATTACAGTCCTTAAAGAAAATGTCGGCTCAGTGGACCTTGATAAAAAATTTGTAAAGGTTGAGTGCGGAAATCTGCATTACGATAAACTTATTCTTTCGGTTGGAGTAAGACCGGATTATTTTGGAAACGATAATTGGCGGAAGAAAGCGCCTCCGCTTAAAACTTTGGAAGATGCTCTCAAAATCAGAAGGAAAATATTAAACGTTTTCGAAAGAGCCGAATCTGAGATGCTGCATCCGTGTGAAGAAAACCCTTTGAATTTTGTTATAATCGGCGGAGGTCCAACCGGTATTGAACTTTCCGGCGCTTTGGCCGAACTGAGCAAATATACACTTAAAAATGAGTTCCGGAAAATTAGTCCTGAAAGAGCAAAAATTTATTTAATTGAAGCCGGAAAAACTATTTTACCGGGTTTCCCGGAAAAGCTTATTAATGCCGCCGAAAAATCCCTTGATAAACTTGGGGTTTCAATAAAGACAAATTCTTTAGTTACGAATATTGAAGATAACAAAGTAGAGATTAAATCTAACGGTGCACCCGAATTTATTGAAAGCAAGGTTGTTCTGTGGGCGGCCGGAGTAAAAGCAAATTTTGGGAATAATATTCTATCATCAAACAATAATGTCAAGTTCGATAGGAAAGGAAGAGTACTTGTTAACAAAGATTTAACCATACCAAATTACAATGACGTTTATGTAATAGGTGATTTTGCAAGTTTGGTTGATGAGAATAATAAACCGTTACCCGGAACTGCTCCCGTTGCAATGCAGCAAGGAGTTTATGCAGCTAAGCATATCAAACAAAATGCTTCGGCTGAATTCAAATATTTTAACAAAGGCAGTCTTGCCGTTATCGGACGAAATGCAGCAGTAGCGGATTTCGGGTCATTCCAAATTAGCGGTTTTTTTGCTTGGGTTCTCTGGGTGTTTGTCCATATAGGTTATTTAGTGGGATTCAAAAACAAATTTCTCGTTATGGTTAAATGGGCTTGGAATTACTTAACGCGAAAGAATAGCGCAAGAATTATCTTTAAGATGAACAATGATATTAATTAAGTTAAAAAGCTTTTTAATAATTTAAAATAATTCCCAGCTAAAGATGATTTCCTTGTGATTTAAACTGAAATACATATATATTAAGATTCAGTCCAGTTTCTATTTTAATTATAAAGTACAAAATAGGATATGAACAAAGAAAAAGCGGAAAACAACTCCCTTGCACACTTACGAAGATATTTCCCTATTCACATAAATACTATTGGCGGCGGTATTTCTAATTTATTTTAACATAACCACATGAATTTCTTAATATTCGTATTGTGTTTTAAGTTTACCCAGAGTTAATTTTATTAATAATTTATAAGGAGTTAATTTATGTCAAATCATAGTAAAGCAAGTCAAGGGTCAAAAGATTTATGTCAATTATTATTTGATCAACTTTCCAAAAAAAATTCCGGAACTAAAACGAAACGAGACTAAAAATTGGTGTGCATTTTATCAAAAAGGAAGAAAAAGGTTTGCTTATATCAATCACAGAATTAGAACATCAAAAATCGAAGTTTGGTGTTCGGGAGAGTTAAATGAATTAGTTGATAAATCCAAATTAGAAATTTTTCCAAGGGAAAAAATAGGATATGGTTGGGAATCAAATTTTCCAGCCCGATTTTTTTTAACTAATAAGAATGAAATCGATTCTGCATGTAATCTCTTATATGAAATATCTTATAATAACTCATAACAAAATTGCATGATTCATACAAGATGTAAAAAGAAAAGATAAAGTTTTTAACCGGAACTTATACAGAATTATTTTACCGCTATCAATCATTATTCGATGTAAAATGTTCCTTTTAATTTGTTGATTTAGTTATCAATTTCAATTATTTTAATAATTATTGTTTCTATTCAACTTTATATAGTAGTATCTTCTTTTTTTAATATTTGTATTGTATTTTAACATAACGGTGTTAATGTAAAATAAATTATTTTGGGAGAAATATGGATGAATTTAAAAACATCACCAGAAATGATATTGAAGAAAAATTAACGGGTGAACATCTTAGAATAAACAGGATTATCAGTTTAGCGCTTTGTGCGGGACCATTATTCTTTCTATTGGTTATAGTTTTCCTTTACCAAAAAAATTTATCCTCCAATGTGGAAATATCACAAGACAATATAGTAGAAGAAATGATAATTGTATTATCCGTTTTAGCTGTAGGGGTTTATTCGTTTTACTTCATTTTTCCAAATATTTTTCTAAAAAAAGCAAATCTGGTAAAACAATTATCCATGCCTCAAATGGATAAAAATAACAGATTGATTACGGATCCGGTACTGAAAATAATTGCCCTTGACAGAACATTAATGATAATCCGTTTAGCACTTTTGGAAGGAATAGCTCTTTTTAGTTTGGTAGTATTGATTCAAAGTCTTTTTATCGGAGTCATTTATTACAACTCTAATTATTGGTTGTTATCAATACCGGTATTCATCGTTATTGCGGTTGTGTTCACCAATTACTTTTCAAAAGAGAAAACCGTATCGCGAATTGAAAGCGGTATATTATATAAATTGCAAGATTAACAGAACCTGCACATAACAAGACTGTCTTTGCAGCCGGACGTGAATTTGTAAAAATAGCTGTTGAAACGCTAGTGTAATTTTGCAGTTTATCTGTAGTGTAAAAATTAAAGTTTGGTCGCCATGTTTTAACAAGTGTAAAATAAACATGGCTTTTAAATAATAAATCCATTGTATCTCCGATAAAAAAACAGATACTCACGAATAAGTGTAAATAAGTCATTTAAGTTTATGTATGAAGGGGACAAATATCATACTGAACCATTTTATAATATTAATATTTATGTTACAGGAAATAGGATATTTATAATTTCGATAATTAAAATAAAAAATAAAGCAATAAAGGATTTTACAAAAAGAATGAGTTATTTCGATAAATTATTACCATCTTTTTCAAAACCGGCACATGAAGTTTATACAAGATTAATTTATTTTTTAAAATACTTTCTCTACAATCCTTACTTGATTGAATTTCCAGAGGATCACGTTTTTTTCATAATGCCAAATGGATTGATTCAGAAGGTGGTGAGATTGGGACAAACACTTACAAATTACCGATAGTAGACGCTTATGAATTAGAATTTAAATTGAGAAAAAATATTCCTATCCGAAAGTTGTCCCCAGAAATTTCAAAAGAATTAGAATTATTCTTAAATAATCCAATTCAACCTCAACTTCATTCAAAAATGTTATCTGGAGCAGTAACATCACTTTTTGATTTTAATTTACATCGGGCAGTTGTTGAAACCGCTATTTCTTGTGAGATTATGGTAAAAAGAGCTTTTTTTCCAAAGGACACTCCCAGTGGTTCTGCTTTTGATTATTTAGAAGATAAATCAAGAATAAAAGTCCGGGTTCCCGAATTAATTGACAAAGTAGCGCAAGAAGCTTTTGTTTCAAGTTACAAAACTGAATATCCTAAATAATTATATTAACATTGAAAATCTTTTTCGCTGTAGAAATAAAGTTGTTCATAAAGGTTCATTAGAATATCGTGATTTTAGAACAAATAAAATTAAAATTTCAAAAATAACAATGGTTTCAATATGGATATCAAGTGTTAGATATTTAGGATTATGGATTTTTAAAAATCGGAATCAAATAAATGTTATATAACCCATATTAAATATTAAAAGTTACATCTTAAAATAATGCGGACAAGCAAGAGAAAACAGTTCTCCGGCGATTATTTTACCGGTATAAATCATTATTTAATCCATGATGTTATTTTTGATTAGAGGGAGATCTTCTATTTTTTTTAATATTCGTGTTGTGTTTTTTCATAACGCGCAGTTATGTTG
>JALSTI010000209.1 GCA_026983795.1 Melioribacteraceae bacterium | reverse complement strand
CCTTTTAATTAAAATGAAGTATAATTATTCAGGAATTTCCAGACCGACGAAGAATTTATTATCTTTATCTACCAAAACCTTCAACAATATCGCTTTACCTTTTTTCTCATTAATCTTTTCTTCAAAATCCTTTGCCGAGTCGACCGGTTGATTATCTGCTTCCGTAATAACGTAACCGGGTCTCAGTCGTTGATTTTCAGCTTGGCTAAATCTTTTTACGTCCGAAATTATTACTCCGTGATCGATATCGAATTTTTTCAATTGTCTGTCGGTCATATCTTTAACGGTTAAGCCGAGGTCTTTAAAAGTAATTTCTTCAAGACCTTCTTCGTCTTTTTTCTTCTCGGTTTTATCGGTTTTTTCCACTA
This sequence comes from Melioribacteraceae bacterium, assembly GCA_026983795.1. Taxonomy (GTDB): domain Bacteria; phylum Bacteroidota; class Ignavibacteria; order Ignavibacteriales; family Melioribacteraceae; genus BMS3ABIN04. The sequence continues at coordinate 9,498 of JALSTI010000209.1, read as the reverse complement.
CTTCCTCACCGTTTTTTTCTCTCGGTTTAAGAGTTACGGTTCTTTCAATAGTATCTCCGTTTCTATAGATTGTAAGTGTAACTTCTTGACCCGCTCTTTTTTGAGCCACATAACTTTGTAAAGCGTTAGGTTGATTTACTTCTTTCCCGTCGATTTTCAAAATTATATCACCCGCTTTAATATCCTCTTCCGAAGCGGCTCCGCCTTTAACTATATCTTGAATCATTACACCTTTTGGTTTATCCAATCCAACAGCTTTTGCGGTTGCTGCATCAACTTCAGAAATTTTTACTCCTATATAACCCCTGTTTACTTTACCGTTTGCAATAAGATCTTTTGCGACTGCTTTTGCCAAATTAATTGGAATTGCAAATCCGTATCCGATATAAGTTCCTGACATTCCATTGGTTGCAATTGCGGAATTAATACCAACAACTGCTCCGGTTAAATCGACTAATGCGCCGCCGCTGTTACCGGGATTAATTGCGGCATCGGTTTGAATAAAATCTTCAACGCCGTAGCTGTCTTTTATTAATCTTAAACTCCTGTTGGTTGCGCTTACAATTCCGGCTGTAACAGTAGACGCCAGCGAAAGCGGGTTACCAATAGCCATCACCCATGTTCCAACTTTTAATTTATCCGAGTCCCCTAAATAAGCGGCGGGTAAGTCCTTTGCGTCAATTTTAATTACGGCCAAATCCGTTAACGGATCGGTCCCTATTATTTTTGCTTTAAACTGTTCTTTATCATTCAGTGTAACTTGAACATTTACGGCATTTTTTACAACATGATTGTTTGTTAAAATATAACCGTCCTTAGAAATTATAACGCCGCTTCCGGCAGCTGCTTGCTCTTTAGGTATTTGATCTTTAAATGGGAAGAAAAAATCGAATCCTTCGTGCGGATTTTCCTTTATTTTACTAACTACCGTAATTTGTACAATTGACGGGGTAACTTTTTCCGCAACTTGAACAAATGCATCATTAAATGAAAGCGCATTTAAATCCGAAGTGGTAACGGGTGGGTTTTCCCTGCCGATATTTTGAACTTCGGCCATGCTTGGTTTTACCCAGCCAAAACTTGAAACTAAAACGGCTCCGAACACAACGCCTATAATAATTAATGCAATAGCGCCAACAACACCTCTTCGCTTCATCTTATATCCTCCTGGTTCTCTTATTTATTTTAATAATAATGAATTGATTTAATTCCCCTGAATTCAGGTATATGATACATTAAATATTTTTCTAAAAAAGTTATCACTTTTTTTATTTTATTCTTACTAAACTTTTCACAGTAATTTTTCGAAATTAAACATTTCAATAGCAGAAAATGTTCCTTTGTTAAGTTTTCGGTTGCATCATAGTTTGTTGCGCAACTTGAGCAAAGAAGCCCCCGGTCAAATTTAAAAGAAATACTTTCGGAAGCGGACAATTCCGTTTTACATTCCGAACAATATTCCAACTGAATTTCATATCCTATTTCTTTTAGAAAAAACAGAAGATATTTAGCAAATATGTTTTCGTCAAGTTTATTCTTTTCTTCCATTGCGTCAAGTGCTTTTACTGTTACGGTAAATAACCGTTCATTCGCTTCGTTCTCGAAAGTTAAAGTATTTAATAATTCAATAATTCCAGACGCATATTTCAATTTATTCAGATCGCTTTTAATTTTTTGATAAGACTTTATCAGATCTGCTTGAGAAACAAGTTGGACCTGACGGGTATCTTTTTTATAAACCACAATTTCCAAATAATTCAAAATATCAATTTGGTGAACTAACTTCGATTTTGGTGAACGGGCTCCTTTTAATATTGCAGACAATTTACCATATTCTTCAGTATAAAATGTAACTATTTGACTTGTATCGCCGTAGTCAATTTTTTTTAAAGCAATGGCTTTTGATTTAATAATATTAGGCATTATTCTGTTATTAACGTTAAAGACACGAGTGAATCAGTTTTGAATTCCGGAAAAATCGTAAGGATAATTAAACACGCCGGTATCGGTAATAATTCCTGTTATCAATTCCGAAGGCGTTACGTCAAATGCCGGAGAATATACATCATAAGAATCTTTAGATATTTGTACATCTTTTATTGTTATTATTTCATTTTTGTTTCGCAGTTCTATTTTAATTTCGTGTCCTTCTTTACAATATTTATCTATTGTAGTAATTGGAGCTGCGATATAGAAAGGTATTTTATGATATTTACACAAAACCGCTAAATTATACGTTCCTATTTTATTTGCGGCGTCACCGTTTAGAGCTATTCTGTCTGCACCTACAATCACAACATCAACTTTATTTTGCCGCATTAAAAATGCAGCCGTTGAATCGGTAACAATTGAGAAAGGAATACCGGCTTGTTCCAATTCAAATGCCGTTAATCTTGAACCTTGTAACAATGGACGCGTCTCGTCTGCATAAACATGAATTACTTTATTATTCGCATATCCGTATCTAATAACATTAAAAGCGGTGCCGTCTCCGCCGGTAGCAAGTTTACCCGTATTACAATGAGTAAGAACGTTCATTTTTTTAGTGAAAATTTGCAATCCGTTTTTACCTATTAGGTCGCACTTTTGAATATCTTCATTATGAATTTCAAAAGCTTTTGCAAGCAATTTATCGTATAAATCGTCGCCGTGTATATTCTCATAGAAAACGGATTTCATTTTCTCAAGAGCCCAAAACAAATTTACGGCAGTCGGGCGCGTAGCTGCTAATCTTTCATAAACTTTCTCAAAGGTTTCTTTACGATTACTATTTGGAAATTTGAAAGCAAGCGCGAGGGCATAAGCGGCTGTTATTCCAATTGCAGGAGCTCCTCTCACTTCCAAGCGTTCAATCGATAATGCAATACGTTCGTAATCGTCGGTTTTAATATATTCTTCAATAAGGGGAAGCTTTGTTTGATTCAGAAGAATTAAGCTGTTATCTCTGAACTCAATAGTTTTAAATTCACTCATTGTCGTCAAATCTCGATAGTTCGCGGAATTCCAAAAACCGGTCGTGTATTTGAAGCTTATCTAAATATTCCAAACCGCGTGTGCTAAATTGTTCAACACAAAACGAAGCCATTGTGCTTCCGTAAATAACAGCGCGTCTCATATTATCAAAACTTAAATCTCTTGTTTGATGCAAATAACCAATAAATCCGCCTGCAAACGAATCCCCAGCTCCGGTAGGATCGTAAATATTTTCCAAAGGATAAGCAGGAGCTGAAAAGACGGCGTTTTCATCAAAAAGGAGCGCGCCGTGTTCACCTTTTTTTATAATTAAAAATTCAGGGCCCATTCCACGAATTACTTTTGCAGCTTTAATAAGATTAGGCTCTTGTGCCAATTGTCTGGCTTCGGAATCGTTAATTATTAAAACATCAACTTGTTTTAAAACTTTTATCAAATCGTCGTATGTTGTTTCTATCCATAGGTTCATTGTATCGCAAACTACTAATTTGGGTTTTTCCAATTGATTTAATACCTTCAATTGAAGCGAAGGCATTATATTTCCGAGTAAAACAAAACTGCTTTTCCGGGCTTTTGGAGGTATTACCGGATCGAACTTTTCAAATACATTTAAATCGGTAAATAATGTATCCCTAACGTTCAGGTCAAAATGATAACGACCTCCCCATCGAAATGTTTTACCGTTTTCAATTATTTGAATTCCTTCCGTATCAATATTATGTTCTTGCAGCATTTCGATATATTTTTGCGGGAAATCATTTCCAACAACGCCCACAATATTAATAGGACTGGTAAAATAACTGGCTGCAAGCGAGATATAAGTAGTTGATCCGCCCAAGGCATTTTCAACTTTATCGAACGGCGTTTCAACAGTGTCTAAAGCAATAGAACCGACAATTAACAAACCCAAATTATTTCCTCCAATTTTTTTAAAATACGACTTTTAATCTAAAGAATTCTGAACAAATTCTGTAACTAAAAAACATGGCAAATCATACCGGCGGTTATTTTTTACTTATCAAAAGATGCATTTAATTTTTAAAATAGTCATAAAACCGGTAGCGGCTGAATTTTAAATTTTGAGAATTGTTTTGTGTTCATAGTTTTTAAAATTAGTTGTTCACATTTTTATAATACCGGCTTTAATTCAATACAAATAAAACTCCCTCGGACAAAGCGATAACTTCACTTACATCCGGTTTTACAATATATTTTTAATTTAAAGTTATTTTTGATTTTTATTCCACCGTTTGTTATTAAAAATAATAAGTAGTAAATAAACGAAAAGAATGTTAACTTAATGTTTTTTAATTGACATATCCAGTCAAAATCGTTAAACACATTATTCAGATCGGAAAGGAGCCCGTATGTTTAAAAATCATCCTAAAGGATTACCTGTACTTTTTTTTACCGAAATGTGGGAGCGTTTCGGATTTTACACAATGCTGGCAATTTTTGTTCTTTATCTGCAGGAAAATTACAAATGGGATACCACAACGGTTACAAATGTTTACGGTATTTTTTTGGCGGCAGTATATTTTACACCAATTTTAGGCGGATGGATAGCGGATAATATACTTGGTTACGGCAAAACAATAACAATCGGAGCCATAACCATGGCAGTGGGATATTCTTTAATGGCTATCCCAACACATTCGTCGCTGCAATTGTTTTTAGCGTTATCTGTTGTAGTAATAGGTAATGGTTTATTCAAAGCAAATATTTCGGTTCTGGTAGGAAATTTATATTCGCACAGCAGCGGTTCAGTAAAAGATGCGGGATACAATATTTTTTATATGGGAATAAACATTGGCGCATTCTATGCTCCCCAAGCAGCATCGGCAATTAAAAATTTTATGCTTCATAATTTTAACACAACTTTAGCCGAAGCTTATAATGCAGGTTTTGCTGTTGCTGCAGTTGGGATGGTTATTTCATTAATTATTTTCCAAGTTTTTAAAAGTTATTATAAAGACGCAGATTATCAATCAAAACATACGCTAAATGCCGAAAAGGATTTAACGCTTTCTAAAGAGCAAGAAAGAGAAAGAATTGGTGCCTTATTGACAATTTTTGCAATTGTTATTTTCTTTTGGATGGCTTTTCATCAGAACGGTTCCGCATTAACTCTTTTCGCCAGAGATTATACTACTCACATCGTCAGTAAATTTACGTTTATTCTTTTCGACTTTTTCGGAATACATGGAATTCTGGCAATTTTACTTGGGGCAGGATTTCTTTTCTCAAAATCAACTTCGGGCAAGACAAAAATATATGCCGGCATTTCGGTTTTAATAGGTTTTATTATTTTAATTTATAAAGTTTCAACTTTGAGTATGCAAAATGAAATTGCTCCCGAGCAATTCGCATACTTTAATCCGATGTTTATTATTCTGCTAACACCGGTTGTTGTCGGATACTTCAGATTGTTAAACAAAAAAGGCAAAGAACCATCATCGCCCGCAAAAATAGGTCTGGGCATGCTTTACACAGCTCTTGCCTTTTTAGTTATGGCAATTGCTTCTGCCGGTCTGCCCGCTTCACATACATTAAACGGAGGAGTTTCACCCGTCACCGTTTCTCCCTTTTGGTTGATTTCCTCTTATTTTATTGTAACTATTGGCGAACTGCATTTAAGTCCTATGGGTTTGTCTTTTGTCTCGAAGGTTGCACCTCCCAAAATCAAAGGTTTGATGATGGGCTTCTGGTTTGGAGCTACTGCAGTAGGCAATTATCTTTCCGGTTTTATCGGCAGGTTTTATCAGAACTGGGAATTATGGCAGTTTTTCGCTTTGCTTGTTGTAACTTCTTTAATTTCGGCAGGATTAATTCTTATATTTCTTAAAAGATTGAAACATGCAACAAGATAGTTAGTGGAAAGTGATCAATAATTTACAGAAATAATTAATTAAGTTTTTCGGAGGACTTAAGTTTCTAACTATAAAATCAGTGAAGGCAAATGAAAATACTTTTGTCTTCTAACTGATTTTAGCAAATACTACCAAATTCAATATTGTTAATTTGGAAATTAATATGTAAACAGCTAATTTTTCACTCAATTATTAATCTATTCTGTGAGGGCTTTAATGGATTTAAATATTTGTATTTTCGAAGACTCCTTTTCAAAAAATTTTCATCCACTTTCTTACACACGTCCGGTATTCGATTTAAGATGCGGAATTATGACTTTAAAAGAAAAAATAATTTATGATTTAGCTCCCGGACAAACATTTCTTTTCGTAAGAGATTATTTAAAAAATGACCAAAAAATTAAAAACAAAAATCAGCCGGTAAATGAGGTACCGTTAAATACTCCAATTTTATTCTTAAACGGTAGAATTGTTATGGATGATTCAATTAAAGATGCTTTGCTTGACCTTGATGAAAATCAATTATTGAAATGTGATGATAATGTAATAGCAGCCAAATTAACGTTAAAAAACCCGGTTAATAATTTAGAAGAACTCGAAAATTTGTTCGGAGCAACTAATATAACCGGGTCTCAATTTAAAATTGATTTGGCAAAATATCCATGGGAACTGGTTAACAGAAACGGAGCGGAAATAGTAAAAGATTTTAAAAGAATTACTAAAAATCATCTTGACTTTATGAACGGACAAGTTTATCACGGTGTAAATTTGGTTAACGACGGAAATATATTTACGGGAAAAGGTTCTAAAATAAAACCCGGCGTAGTTTTAGATGCCGAAGAGGGACCTATTTACATCGGTGAAGATGTAACAATTTTTCCTAATGCAGTTATTGAAGGACCGTGTTATATTGGCAGAAATTCGAAAATAAAAGTTGGGGCTAAAATTTATGAAAATACCAGTATCGGTCCAGTTTGCAAAGTTGGCGGCGAAGTGGAAGAATCAATTATTCACTCATACTCCAATAAACAACACGACGGATTTCTCGGGCACGCATATTTAGGGTCGTGGGTAAATTTGGGAGCCGACACAAACAACAGCGACTTAAAAAACAACTACGGTAATGTTAAAGTTTTTATAAACGACGAACAAGTTGATACAAGCTCCACATTTGTTGGACTCACAATGGGAGATCATTCTAAATCCGGAATAAATACAATGTTCAATACCGGTACCGTTGTTGGCGTTTCTTGTAATATTTACGGCGGCAACTTTCCGCCCAAATATATTCCCTCTTTTTCATGGGGCGGAAGCGACGGATTTTCTACTTATAAATTGGAAAAAAGTATGGAAGTTGCTAAAAAAGTTATGGCAAGACGAAACGTTGAATTTACTAATACCGATAAAGAACTGTTCGAAAAAATTTTTCAACTTACACTTAACGAAAGATCAAAACGTAATTATTAAATATTAAAGGAGTTTAAAATGCGCGTAATTATCCAACCTGACTATGATAAAGTTTCGCAATGGGCTGCAAACTATGTAACTATGCGAATCAAAAAATTTAAACCTACCGCTAAAAAACCTTTTGTTTTAGGATTACCCACAGGTTCTTCTCCAATTGGGATGTATAAAGAATTAATAAAACTAAATAAAAAGAATATTGTTTCTTTTAAAAACGTTGTTACATTTAATATGGACGAGTATGTAGGCTTACCTGAAGATCATCCGCAGAGTTATCATTCTTTTATGTGGAATAATTTTTTCAAACATATAGATATTCCTAAGAAAAACGTAAACATCTTGAACGGAAACGCAAAAGATTTATATAAAGAATGTGAAAATTACGAAAAGAAAATCGCCAAATATGGAGGAATTCATTTGTTTGTAGGCGGAATTGGTCCGGACGGCCATATAGCATTTAACGAACCCGGCTCTTCCCTCGGTTCAAGAACCAGAGTAAAAACATTGACCAAAGATACAATAATTGCAAACTCCCGGTTTTTTGATAACGACATTAATAAAGTGCCCAAAACCGCTTTAACTGTTGGCGTTAAAACCGTCCTTGACGCCGAGCGGGTGATGATTATTATTTCCGGATATGCCAAAGCCCGGGCTTTACATCAAGTGGTTGAAGAAGGAGTAAATCACATGTGGACGGTAAGCGCTTTACAACTCCATCCCAAAGGCGTGATAGTTTGTGATGAAGACTCGACCTATGAATTAAAAGTCGGTACCGTTAAATATTTTAAAGATATTGAATCGGCAAATTTGGACCCGAACACTTTATTAAAGTAAATTTGAAAATTATTCGGTAAAATCTCCATAAAGCCACAACAAAAGTTGTGGCTTATTTTTTGTTATCACCGGAATTTTGTATCAATTCTATTTTGTAAATTTATTTTATGTTCAAAAATTATTTTTATCTCAAACGGAATATTAAAGAATTAGCAGAAAAAATTGTTGGGTTGAAAGTTTATGAAATTTTCACTCAAGAAAAAAACAAACTGCATTTATTAACACCAGCTAACGGCTTACCGTTTCAGCACCTCGTTATATCTATCAATCCCCAGTTCCCTTTTCTTCAATTAAAAGCCGAACATCATAAAGCAAAAAAAAACGTGATAAATTTTTTGGACAAAAATTTACCACAGAAATTCACAAGCTTTGAAATTGCGAATAACGATAGAATAATAAAAATTTCATTCGAAAATTTTCAACTGATAATTTTAATAAGAGGATCAAAATCGAATATACTTTTTTTATCGGATAAATTTGATAGTTTCAGTTTTAAGAAACTTGATAATTTAGACGAGGTAATACAAGAAATATCCAAAACAAATTTTATTTTGCCCGGTGATCAGATTAATTTGAATTTTGTGGAAGCGGAGTTAAAGCTACTAAGAAAAAAAATTCCAATAATTCCCAAAGAAGCGCTAGAAGAAATTGAACTAAGAACTTCCGCATCATTTTTAACATCACCGGATGTTCTAAAAAGTATTTTATCGGAAATAGAATTACAACAAATTGCAGTTGGTTTTAATCCTATTTCTGAAAGAGTAAGATTCCTACCCGGATCATTTGCCGAAAGAAATAAACTAATCCATGAACAATGCTTTACTACTTATTCACAAGCGTTACAAAATTATATATCTTTGTATTTCAGAATAAAAAAGAAAAATGAACTAAAAAAGAAAGCCGCTAAATTTTTAGACCGTGAGTTGATAAAATTATCGAATAAACTTAATAATTTAAAAGTTAGAATTGATAACGGCAGTAAAGAAAAATTATATAATAAAATAGGTAACTTGTTATTAATAAACCGGAATAAATTGAAAAAAGGAATGGGTGAAATTGAACTTACAGATTTTGAAACAAATGAAAAAATAAAAATTAGTCTTGATAAAAAAATTTCACCGCAGCAAAACATTGATAAGTATTTTGAAAAATCTTACGACGAAAAAATAAATTATGGTAAATCGATTGAACTTTACAAAACAGCCAAAGAAAAATATGAGACTCTGTTTATTAAAAAGAATTTATTGGACAAAAGCGATAATCTCGAGGAAATCCAATCAATTGCCAAAGAATTAAATACCGGAATTTCGAAAAAAATGGATATTAAAGAAAAGAAAATAAAATTCCGGCATTTTTT